>CBFGQE010000016.1:0-15252 GCA_965650815.1 uncultured bacterium | reverse complement strand
GGAGCGCTGGCCGCCGTGATCATGGCGTAGAGGCTGGTGAAGTCGCTCAATGAGCCCGGCGAATCCTTCAAGGCCCAGATGGGACGATAACGGGCCGCCTTGTAAGCGCCATTGGTGGTCGTGTGATGCCGCAGGCGTGCCTCCGAGATGAGTCCGACGGACGTGCCCTCATACCAACGCTGGATCTTGAAAAGCTGGCCGTCCGGATCGTCGGGAAAATACTGGTCCTTGATCGTGCCTCCCGTGGGCCGACAGGCATCCTCCATGAGTTTTCCCCGGCGGGTGCCGTTGACATAGACGGCGACGAAACGGCGGTTCATCCAGGGAACGCCCAGCTCGCGCAGGAACAGGTTGGCGGTTTGCTCCCGCTGCAGGATGGGATCGTTCAATACCACGCTGGTAATCGTGTCGCTTTGAATGTCGTTGCCGGGCCAGTGGATCTTGTTGAAGGAGGAGAAGCCGAGCACACGGTCGTCCTTGGGCATCGACCAGACATAGTGGCAGGCACTACGGCCTGCCGGGCCGTCGTAGTTCTGGTGCCAAGGACTGCCCGAGTAGCGCCCGCCCATGTTGTAGATGACCCGGCCGTTGTAAACGAAGGTGCCGTCGATGTCCTCGTTGCTCATCGGATGAAGGGACTTCCAGCGGTTGACGTTCGTCTGTGTCAGCCAAAGGTGGTAGGTGCCGAAAAGGTTCGTCGGGTTCGGCTCACCGAACCACACCACGCATTCCCGCACCGGCGCATTGTCGTCCACCAGTTCAGGGAAACGCGTTGTGGCTCCCGCATTGTCCGTGGCGAGCAGCACGAAGGCGATCGCGTTGGTTCTACGGCCCGGCAAGATTGCGCTGTAGAGGCCGTCCCCGGCCACGGCGTCGCCATCCATGCCGGCGTCGTTCATCGCCACGTTGGTGGTGGTGAGGGCCGGATCGAAGCGGTATTGCAGCGTCAACGCGGCCAATCCGTCGGGGTCCGAGACGCGCGTCGTCACGACGACCGGTTGGTTGGTGGCGGGCACGGCCGGATCATGGCGCACCAGATGAAGGGCAGGTCCGGCGTTGGCGTGCGCCCGGCTGTTGGGCAGGCCGGGAGTTCCGAGATTGTCCGGGACAACCAAGCGACCGGTCGCCTCCAGATAGGCTCCCCAGAAACGCAGCAGCGGCTCCGGGCACCCGCGAAGCCAACGCGCCTTGAAACGCAGGGTGGCGGTTTGTCCGACAGAGAGGGGAATGTTGTCCAAGGCGATCTGCACCGAATTCGGCCCCATTGCAATGCTGTCGGCTGTGCGCAAGTGCAGTCCCACGCTCCCGCCGAATCCGGCATTGGTCGCCAAGCTGGATCGGGAATGGTTGCCGACGAGGGCGAGGGCAACCCTGCCGGACTCGAAGCCGACGTTCAGAACCCCGTCGAGACCTGCCGCGTTGATCGCCTGCACGTCGTCCACTAGGCATTCACCGGCGTCGAGCAGGCCAAGTTGAAGCGGCGAGAAGCTGCCTGAACCATTGTCCAAAACGCCCGTGGCCTCGATGGTGGTCCAAGGCGCCTTGGCAGTCTCGTCGCTGTCGGCCCAGTTCGCGGCCAGGCGCTTATCGGCTCGGGCGTCGATCAGTTCCAGGCTGCTGCCGCCGCCATCGCTCCAGCGACCCCAGCGGCCGCCTGTGCCGTAGGTCACTTCATCGACGACGATGTCGATCACGTTGGTCGCCCCTCCGCTCGCGGTGGAATCGGGCTTGGACAAGGTGATACGTTCGCCGTTGCCGGACAGGCGACCGGAGAAGTTTCCGAAGGTGTTTCCCGCGTTCAACTGCGGGTAGATCGAACGAAGCGTCTCCGCGCTCCGGCCCACCACGAGATATCCTTGGGCCGGGATCGAAGCTCCCGCCGGGAAGGTGAAGTCGATGCCCCCGCCGAGCTTCCATCCGGCGATGGAAACCGCGTTGTTCCCCCGGTTGTGCAGTTCCAGATACTGCCGGTCGTCGCCGCCCTGGATGGGGTGATACATGATCTCGTTGATGCCAACCTCGCTGACGAGCGGGACGGCGTTGTCGTCACCGAGAGTCGGTTCCATCAGGCGATGCCATTGGTCGGAGCCGTTGGGATGGCGGCCGAAAGAGACGTCGGTTTCTTTGGGCCCGAAGCGCAGTGCGTCCAGCATCCGGTTTCCCGTCGGATCGCGGAAATAGACGGTCTCCCCGCCCGTGCCGAGGGAGAAGCCCAACTGGTCCTCGGTGAAGACCACGAAGCCCCGCGCGGGAATGACGACGTCAGCGGGAACGACGAACTTGTTGGTCGCCGGATCGTCGCTCAGGAAACAACCCGCGAGATCCACCGGGGTGTTGGAATGGTTGTAGAGCTCGACCGTGTCCCGTCCAGTGCCCGAAGGACGCGCGAGGATTTCGTTGATGACGACGCGGCGCAGGGCGTTGGTCACGACCGTCTCGCCGGTGCCGGGAGAGCCTCCCGTCCGTTCGCTCCGTTCCCAGGCCCGGGGATCGGCTTCGCCGTAGGAAGCGCGCGCGAGCACCATCGAATGGCCCGTGCCGTCCGTGCCCATCGGCCACGGCGCGTCGATGCCGTATTCAAGCCGGAGCAGGACCGATCCCTGTTCGTCGTGCAGCCGCACTTCGCCGCTCGTCTTCAGGCTATTCGTGTAAGGACCGAACACGGACGGCAACCCGTAGGCCGCCTGGAGATCCGCCGGTTTGGCCGCCACCACCAGATAGCCTTGGGCGGGGATTTTCGTGCCTGTGGGAATCGTGTAGTCCACCTGTCCTGCCAGCCGATAGCCGCCCACGTCCTCGGGCCACGGGTTTGAATTGTAGAGCTCGACGAACTCGGTGTTCCGGCCGTCGGGACGGTCCGCCGGTTTGAACATGATCTCCGAAATGGCGATCGGTGTTCGCCGGGAAGAAGGCCCGGCGGGTTCGAAGATCGGTTGGGCCAGCGCGGCGATTCCGGACAGGAAAAGGCCCGCGGTCGGCAATATGAACTTCATGGTCGAGATGGCTGGGGGATCGCGCATGGCCCGATGGTCGATCATGGACGGGGTCGCGATGTCCTCCGGGCAAAGACTGTTGGGATCGGATGGCGCTGGCAACAGCCTTTGCCGGTTGCGCGCAGGATTGGGCTGATGGAACGCGCCTCGAGCCGGACCCAGCCAACGGCAGGGAAGCTTCGCGCTTCCCTCGGCAGGAACCTCTCGGGCAGCTTCTCGGCCCGACAATCCGTCCGCACCAATGCCCGCCGCCCCATCCGCCAACGCCCAGATCGAAGCCCATTACCGCCGCCTGATGGCCTGTCGGCGCTGTCCGGAGATGGCGTCAACGCCTGTCTCCGGCCGTCCGGTCGTCAGCGGAGTGCTGCTCGTAGGGCAAGCCCCGGGCGACAAGGAACCCAAGTTGGGCCGCCCCTTCGCCTGGACCGCCGGCAAGACGATGTTCCGCTGGTTCCAGGAGGGCTGCGGGCTGGACGAAGAATCGTTCCGCAGCCGCATCTACATGGCGGCCGTGTGCCGATGTTTCCCGGGAAAGAAAACCGGCGGCGGCGACCGCGTGCCCGGGCCGGACGAGATCGAGAACTGCGCCGAATGGCTGGACGCGGAGCTGACGCTGCTGAAGCCCAAGCTGGTGATCCCGGTCGGCAAGCTCGCGATGGGCCAGTTCGGCTTCGAGGGCAAGCTGGACGAACTGATCGGCCGGAGCTTCCGCCGCGAGCGCGCGGGCGTGGCCTTCGACGTGATCCCGTTGCCCCACCCCTCCGGCGCGTCGCCGTGGCACCGGATGGAACCTGGGAAAACGCTGGTGAAGGAAGCGCTGGGCCTGATCGCGAAGCACCCGGCTTGGCCGAGGTGAGGGGCGGGTTGCTTTGTAGAAATCTTGTAGGCCGGGGCCAACAACCGGGCGTCGTCCTCCGGCCGGCAATGCTGCCTTTCTACTGAGCAACGGTCACGTCCGCGAGGCAGAGATCTTGGGTTCGGAATGCACGGTTCGTTACGCTCCCATTCGAAACGACCGGTGATCGCCCAACGCCGTCTGCAACCTAGGGGCCGATGGGAGTCTGCTTCACAGATATCACCGTCCTCGCTGCTTCGTCTCGTCTCAGAGCCTCTTCAGACGCGGTCCCTTGGGCGTGTCCTCGATCACCCAGCCTTGGGCTTTCAACTCGTCGCGGATGACATCGGAGCGTTTGAAGTCCTTGGCCTTGCGGGCGGCTTGGCGTTCTTCGAGGAGGGCGAGCAACTCGGCCGGTGCTTCGGCGGCGGCGGGCTGGCCGAGGCCGAAGACGGAGTTCATCCGGTTCCAAGCGGTCAACGCAGAGGCGGCGGCTTTGGCGTCGAGCTGCTGGGCGGCGAGGCTACGGTTTAGCTCGCGCACCCAATCGAAGACGGCGCCCCAAGCACCCGAGATGTTCAAATCGTCGCTCAACGCCGCGGAGAATTTCTCGAGGATGGCCGGATCGGCTTCGGCTGGGGCGTTGCCGGCCAACTCGGTCAGCTTGGCGATGCATTCATCGATGCGCGCGAGGGCCGTCTTGGCTCCGTTCAATCCCTCGGTCGTGAAGTTGAACTGCTCGCGGTAGTGGGCGGTGAGCAGGAGGTAGCGGACTTCGCGGCCGGTGAAGCCCTTGGCCAGGAGGTCGCGCAGGGTGAAGAAGTTGCCGAGCGACTTGCTCATCTTCTTGCCTTCGACCAGCAGGTGCATCCCGTGCATCCAGTGCTTCACGAAGGGCTTGCCGGTCGCGCCTTCGCTCTGGGCGATCTCGTCCTCGTGGTGCGGGAACATCAGATCCTCGCCGCCGAGATGGAGGTCGAAGCTTTCGCCCAGCGCCTTCATCGACATGGCGCTGCACTCGATATGCCAGCCGGGGCGGCCCTGGCCCCAGGGGCTGTCCCAGAAGACGTCGCCATCTTCGGGCACGCGGGCTTTCCACAGGGCGAAGTCGGCCACGGACTCCTTCTCGTATTCGTCGCTGGCGACGCGTTCGCCCACCCGCATCTCCTCGAAGTTGAGGTTCACGAGCTGCCCGTATTTGCAGCCGCAACCGCGATATTTCTCGATGCTGAAATAGACCGAACCATCGGCCGCCTTGTAGGCGACGCCCTTGTCGATTAGGCGGGCGATCAGTTCGATGATCTCCGGCATGTGCTCGGTGGCGCGGGGGGATTCCGTGGGTTTCAGGCAGCCGACGGTCTCCAAGTCCTTGAAGAACTCGGCCTCATACTTGCCGGTGAAGTCGCGGAGGCTGGTGCCGGTTTCGCGCACCTTGCGGATGATCTTGTCCTCCACGTCGGTGATGTTCATCACGTGCTTCACCTTGTAGCCGCGAAACTCCAACCAGCGGCGGACGAGGTCGGCGAAGACGAAAGTGCGGATGTTCCCGATGTGGGCGAAGTCGTAAACGGTCGGGCCGCAGCAGTAGAGGCCGACCGCCTTGCCGGCAGGGTCCAGGGGAACGAAGTCTTCGACGCGGCGCGTGAGGGTGTTGAACAGTCGGACAGCCATGTTTTCGGGCCGGGAAGATGGGGCAGGGGAATGGGCCGGGCAATGGCGGAGTCGGGAGGACAGGCGGCTCGGACCTGGGCTCGGCCTTGGACAAGGTTTTCACGGCATCGAGGCTGCTGTTTCTCAAGGCCGTGGCTTGCGCCGCCGATAGGACCGGTGTAAAGGCAGCTCCGAACGTGCAGAACCGTGTCAACAGTTGGAAGCAGTGGATGTCGCCCAAGGCGATGGCCGGAGGCTTCATGCTCGCGCTCTTCGTGTTCCTGCACGTGCTCGCCGCTTCGTCGGCGCTTCACCGGGATTTCCACGAGCACGACTGCCACCACTCCGAAGAGTCGTGCGTGGTCACGATGCTTTCCCACGGTCTGATCGAACCGCCCGTGGCCGAGATTCCTCTGCCGCTGGTTTCCACCTTCGAGACCTTCGTTTCGCACACGGTGGAGACTTTCGTCGGTTTTCCGATTTCCCGTCTCCTACCCGGCCGGGCTCCGCCCGCTGGCCTTCTGGCGTGATCCGTTCCGCCGATGTCGGTCTTAGACCGCTTCGGCCGACCATCCGCCCCTCTCTCCTCCGAAAACAATCCGATGGATGAAGCCGTGCCTCCGGGCAGTGGCGGAATTCCAGGGCCTTTCCAAAATCCTCGTCCGGGCCGCAGCGATCCCCTGCGCCGGGCGGCAGTGACGGGATCAAAACTGAGAGTGCTTATGAAGGCTCGTATCCGGGCTGGAGTCTCCGCGCGTGCGGGGAAAGTTGGTTTCACGTTGATCGAACTGCTGGTGGTCATCGCCATCATCGGAATCCTGGCGGCGCTGCTGCTGCCGGTGTTGAGCGGGGCGAAGGCCAAGGCGAAACAGGCGGGTTGCCTGTCGAACCTGCGGCAGATCGGTCTCGGCATGGCGATGTATGTTGAGGACAACCGGGGCTTCTTCCCGTCCACGACGCACGACGCCGCGCCGACCAATTCGTGGATCTACACATTGATGCCCTACGTGGGCGACGTGGACAAGATCCGCATCTGTCCAGCCGATCCGAAGGGGACCGAACGGCTCGCCAAACGGGTCAGCAGCTACGTGATGAACGAATACATCGCCGTGGATCTGACGGACCCCTTCGGCGGGGTGACGGAGAGCTTCCGCAACAGCAACCGTCTGACACGTCCCGCAGAAACGATCACCGTTTTCATCGGGGCCGAGGACCTGCAGTTCAGCGTCTTCTCCGACCATACCCATTCCCGCAACTGGACCAGCTGGAAGAACGTCCTCATGGACATCCAGCCGGACCGGCATCGCGGAGGGGCCGCCAACGCGGACCACACCACGGGTTCGGCCAACTACCTCTACGCCGACGGACACGTCGCCTCCATTCGCGCTCAGAAACTCAAGGCGGACATCGACCAGGGCAAGAACCCCGCCCGGCCGCCGCAGTAACCCCCCAAGAATACCTGACCGCATGAAATCATTCGCAGTTCTCCTCGCTGCTGGCACCACCGTGCTCGCGTTCCAGAACCTCCGCGCCGCCACTGTCCTCGACGAAGGCGAGACCGATCTCGGCATCGGCTACGAAGACGGCGCGTTCCATCTCCACGTCCACCACCACGATCCCGAGCCGGACGGCACGGAATACGAACCTGAAGACGCCATCCTCACGCTGAAGCCCGGCGCCGCCTGGCTGGTGCCGAACAACGCCGCCTTCACCTCCCAGCTCGGAGCCGCCGGCACGCAGATCCACGTCCTGCCCAAGGACGAGCAGGAAGGCTTGCTCGCCCTCGGCATCGGTTCGGAAGAGCTGAGCGCGGTCGATTGGGTGGGCAACCTCACCTACAGCCTCAAGGCCGTCAGCGGTCCGGGGAGCTTCTACGTGTGGGACGAGGATTCGTTTGGCGATCCAACCTTCCTCTTCAACAGCGATGTGACCCTCGGCGGCGGCATAACCGGAGCCGACAGCGTGTCGCTCGTGCCGGGTGGCCACAACCACTTCAATTTCGGCTTCTCCGCGCCCGGCGACTACCAGGTGACGGTTGAAGTGACGGGCACCCACGCCATCGACGGGCTCAAGACCGCCGAGGCCACCTACAGCTTCAGCGTGCAGCCCGTGCCGGAACCGGCCTCCGGGGCGTTGCTGCTGCTCGGTGGCGCGGCCCTGCTGCTGCGGAAGCGGCGCGTGGGTTGAGAAAACCCTTCGAAGTGGACGAAGCCCCTCACCCCGGCCCTCTCCCCATCCGATGGGGAGAGGGTGGCCGACAGGCCGGGTGAGGGGTTCTCGTCCATCGTGCCAGTGATCTTCAGCCCTCCATCGTTTCCTGCCATGAAACCGCTGCTCCGCCTCCTCGCTTGGTTGCTCTGCTGCGCCGCCGTGGATCGCGCCGTCGCCGATCCCGTGACGGTGCTGACCACCGAGCACACCGATCTTCTCATCGTCCATGAGCCCGACCAGACGCCTGCTTTGCGCATCAAGGCGCGCGCCTTCTCCGATCTGGAGGCGACCAACGTCCTGTTGACCGTGGCCGAATCCGCCAAGCTCTCGATTCCCGCGAATCCCAACTTCGCCTTCCTCGGCAACGCGGGCGATCCCGTCTGGGTGCTGCCCGCCAGCCAGAACTCCAGCCTGCTCTATCTCGGCTTCTCCTCCGACGCGGCCAGCCCGCCGTTGAGCCAGACGGCCACCGCGCGCGTCGTCCACGTGTCCGCGCCCGGCAAGTTCTTCGTTTGGCAGACGAGCGGCGGCAGTCCGAACGTCTTCATCAACGCCGCGCCCGGCGAATCTGGCCCGACGAACCGCGTAGCCGTCGGCAATCCCTCGCACGGCCACTACAACTTCGGCTTCTCCACCTCCGGCGTCTATCGCGTCACCTTCCGGCCCGAAGCCGATCTCGCGACCGGCGGATTGATCACAGGCACGAACGAGACCTTCGTCTTCCACGTCGCGCCGCTGAACGCCTTCGAGACCTGGCAGACCAACCATTGGTCGCCGACCGCCCCCGAGGAAACCGTCGAAGCCGGGGCTGATCCTGACGCCGATGGCGTGGAGAACCTCGCGGAATTCGCCCTCGGCCTTGATCCCAAAGCCGCCGAACCCGCGCTGTTGCCGCAGGCCGTGGTCGTCGAGATCGGCGGCCAACGCTACGGCGCGGTGCGCTATCGTCGCGCCAAAGCCGCCGTGGGCTGGGCCCGGATCGTCGTGGAAACCCGCGCCACCGCCGATGCGGCCAATGGCACCGAGCTTTCCGAAATTTTCTCAACCGAGAATCTGGGTGAGGTCGAGCTGGTAACGGTGCGCGACAACCAGCCGATGACTTCCGAACGCTTCTACAAGGTGACGGTTCGTCGGCCTTGATCCGGCAGGATCGGTGCAAGGGGAGCGCGGACGAAACCGTCGCAGCCTCGGGTTGCGGCGGCTTCGCGGTGCGGCGATGGTGCGGCCGCATGGTTCGCCGCGCGTCATTCGCTTTTCTGGTCGCCATCGCCGGGTTGCTTCTGGTGATGGCGGCGGTGTTCGCCTGGCATTCGACGCGGCCGCAAAACCGGGCCGAGAAAGCAATGCGAGCCGCGCTGCGCCAGGGTTGGGCGGGCACCAACGAAGCCTGGAGCGTCGTGCGCCAGTTGCCGACCGATCAGGCGCTCGGAGTGCTGGTGAAGCTGCTGCGGCAGCCAGAATCAAGGTCCACCGCGCTCTACCGTCGCGGATGGGAGAAGCTCTCTCCCGCCATGCGCAAAAAGCTGCCTGCGCCCGCGAACAGCGGCCCGGTCGAGATGTGCGCCTACCATTGGCTGGCCGACGCGCTCCAGCGCACCAACGTGACGGTGGACCCGCTGCTGCCGCTGCTGGAGGAACGGCCGGACCTCTTCTGGAACATCGTCACCGCTCCGTTAATGGCCCACTTGAAAGCCCACCAAGACGATGTGCGGAAGCTGATCCCGCTGCTGCGACACTGCGACTTCAAGGTGGTGAACATTGCCGGTCACCTCGTGGCCCATTCCGATGCCGAAGGTGTTTCGGAGCCGGAGTTCCGCAGGCTGCTGTCCGTGGTGCCGGATGAACGAGTTGGCCAGATGGCCAACGGACTTTTGCAGGTCGTCCGGAAACCTCGAGAAACGGCCGACTGGCTCTGGGGCGAGATCGAGCATCAGAGCGAACCGCGCGGACGGGCATTGCTGGACGCGCTCTGGATGCTCGAAATGCGCACTCGGCGGGAGAACGGCTGGCTCGGGGCCAAACTGGCTTCGACGAACGCGCTCGTGCGACTGGCCGCGCTACGCGTCGCGCAGCATCCGGGCAAGTCCGAGCCGGTCTTCGGACAGGTGAAGGAGGTTGCTCTCAAAGGAAATGCCGAGGAACGCGCGCTCGCCCTGCAAGCGTGCTCCTCGCTGGCGCTGGCTCCCAAGAAGCCTTTGGAGCTGCGCCTGGCGGCGTTCGGCGTTGTCCGCGATTCGGGCGATGGGACCTTGCTGGAATCGATGCGAAAGCGGGCGGGCGAACCGGGATTCCCCGAAGAGCTGAAGGTGGCTCTGACGGAAACACCGTCGCCTCACCCCTGACGTTTCCGGCGAACTCCCGTTCGCCGCCACGGCTCCCGATCAGACCCCGCCGAAGCGCCGGTGGCGCCGGGCGTATTCCTCCAGCGCGGCGTGGAACTGCGCCTTGCGGAAATCGGGCCAGAGCGTCTCGGTGACCACGAACTCCGCGTAGCTGATTTGCCAGAGGAGGAAATTGCTCACGCGAACTTCGCCGCTGGTTCGGATCAGGAGATCCGGGTCGGGCCAGTGGCGGGTGTAGAGATGATCGGCGATGACGCGCTCGGTGATCTCGGCGGGATCGAGCTGGCCGGACTTCACCTTATCGGCCACGGCGCGGGTGGCCTCCACGATCTCGGTGCGGCCGCCATAGCTGAGGGCGAGGATCAATGTCAGGCCGTTGTTCTTGGCCAACGCCGCCTTGGTCTTCTCCAACTGTTCCTGGACGAACTCCGGCAACCGCCAGATCTGCCCGATGGCTTCCAGCCGGACGTTGCTCTTGTTCAGCTCGCCGATCTCGTTCTTCAGGAACCGGGCGAGGAACTTCATCAACGTGTCCACCTCGTCCTTGGGCCGGTTCCAGTTCTCGACCGAGAAGGCATAGAGGGTGAGGAACTTGATCCCCAGTTCGCCGGCGGAGCGGACGATGGTGCGGACGGACTCTACGCCGTTCCGGTGCCCTTCGACGCGCGGCAGCCCGCGCTGCTTCGCCCAACGCCCGTTGCCATCCATGATGACGGCAACATGGGTGGGGAGATTGGCCAGGGCTTGGGCGGAAAGCTGGGGAGAGGTGCTCACTTGGAATCAATGCCTCTTGGAAGAAGCCAGCTTGACCAGGGGAAAGCCCGAAGCCGTGGCCAGTCGGTTTTGGTCTTCGTCAAAAGAAAGAAACGCATCGGCCCCGAGTTCGGAGGCTACGGCGACATGGAAGAGATCCATGCCGCGCACCGTCATTTTCAGGGAATGTTCCGCGCCGAGTTCGCAGGCGGTGCGCACGGCGTCGGTCCAATCGAATTCGACATGCGGCCAATATCCCAGGCGAACCTCCTGTTCCAGCAGCCGGATGATCTGTCGGGATTCACCCTTCGCCAGCAGGCCGGATTTCTCGGCCTGCCGAAAGGTGTTGAACACTTCGACGCGATGCCAAGGCGTCCATAGCACCGTTGCATCCGGTTTTCGGTCGAACAACGTGACGGCGGCGGCGTGATGCAGATCGCGGCGGCACTTGTAGGCCAGCCACCACGAAGTGTCCGCGTAGATCCTCATCTTTTGAGGCTCTTCAGGAAGGAGACTCCGTCGAACAACGGCGCGCTGCTGTCGCCGACTGCCCGTTCTTCGGCCAGCTTCCGCGTCATGCGGGGAACGCCGGATTTCGTGACCACAAAGCGGGTTTTCCCCTTGGCGGTTACGGCGATCTGTTGGCCAGCCGACAGGCCATCGACCACGTCGGCGTTTTCGTAGAACTTGCGGACAGGCACGGCTTTCATGGGTGGCGAAGTGTCGTTCAAGCTCCCGGACGGTCAAGGCTCACAGGAACATCGTCTGCTCCCGGCCGGGGCCGACGGAGGCGATGGTCAGCTTGGCGCCGGTCAGTTCCGCGACGGCCTTGAGGTAGGCGCGGCACTTGGCGGGGAGCTTCTTGTATTCGGTGATCTTCTCGGTGGGCGTCTGCCAACCCTCGAACTCGGCATAGACCGGCTCCACCCGGGCCAGGTCTTCGAGATCGTTCGGGAGGTAGTCGATGTGTTTGCCGTCGAGCTTGTAGCTCAGGACCAGCTTGATCGTCTCCAGGCTGTCGAGGCCGTCGATGTTGGTGATGGCGATCTCGTCGATGCCGTTGACCATCGCGGCGTGGCGGGTGACGACCGTGTCCATCCAGCCGCAACGACGGGCGCGGCCGGTGGTGGAGCCGAATTCCCGGCCCATGCCGTGGAGCAGGTCGGAGATGCCCTGGTCCTCGCTGGGGAAGGGGCCTTCGCCGACGCGGGTGGTGTAGGCCTTCATCACGCCGACCACGCGGTCCATGCGGTGCGGGGCCACGCCGGAACCGGTGCAGGCGCCGCCGGCCGTGGTGTTGGACGAAGTCACGTAGGGATAGGTGCCGTGGTCGATGTCGAGGAAGGTGCCCTGTGCGCCCTCGAAGAGGATGTCCTTGCCCTGCTGCATCGCCTGGTGGAGCAGCACGACGGTGTTGGTCACGTAGGGTGCGAGGCGGTCGCCGGCCGCGCGGTAGGCGTCGTGGACCTTCTGGTAGGAGAGCGGCTTGGCTCCGAGGGCCTTGAGGACGGCGTTGTTCTCCTTGATCCGCTCCTTGAGCTTGGCGGCGAAGCGTTCGGGGTTGATCAGGTCGATCATGCGGAGGCCGACGCGGGCGACCTTGTCGCCGTAGGCGGGGCCGATGCCGCGCTTGGTGGTGCCGATCTTGTTCTTGCCCTTGAGGACTTCGCGCTGGGCGTCGAGTTCGCGGTGATAGGGCAAGACGATGTGGGCCGTCTCGCTGAGGAAGAACTTGCCGTCCACGCTCACCTTGAGCTTCTCCAACCCGTCGAGTTCGCCGACGAGCGCCACGGGATCGACCACGACGCCGTTGCCGACGACGTTGGTCTTGCCCTTCCAGAGAATGCCGGAGGGAATGAGGTGGAGGACGTATTTGGTCTTGCCGACCCAGACGGTGTGGCCGGCGTTGTTGCCGCCCTGGGTGCGGACCACGACGTCGGCCTGTTCGGTCAGGACGTCGATGATCTTGCCTTTGCCTTCGTCGCCCCACTGGGCGCCGACGAGAATCGTGTTGGCCATAAAATCGGTCGAATTGGCGGGCCTCTCCCGCGACAAATCCGGACAGCAAAAGACCCCGAGCAAATCGGGGTCTGCGGCCGGTCTTTGCGGGTAGACGTTAGGGACCGTGACAGGAACGTGTCAAACCGGAAGGTCGTGGGAAGGTCCGCGGCTTCGCCGGGTGGAAAAGGCGCGAGCGGGGAGCGATGGGCCGAAGAAACGATAGGGCGACAAGCAAAAAGTCCGCGCTGCCGATGCAAAGGGAGCTGCCGCCAACGCCGCCAGCGCCGGGAGGCCATCAATGCTTTCGTGCAGGGATCAAGCGCCCCTTGGGCTGTTGTCGCCGGGTAGTGGCAACAACCTTCGCGTGGCTGCATCCTCACCTGCGCCCGCTTCCTCCATTCCTCGGTTTGGAAATGAACTCTAAACCACCCTTGCCCAGATCAGCTTGAGGTAGCGGCTCTCGGGGCAGCTCGACAGCACGGGATGGTCGCCGCCGGCTCCGGTGCGGTCGATGATCTGGAGCTTCCGGCTGAGACGATGCGCGCCCTTGATGACGGCGCGCTCGAAGTCCTCCGCCGACAACTGGCCCGAGCAGGAGCAGGTGACGAAGAGGCCGCCGGGTTCCACCAGCGACACGGCCAGCGTGTTCAAGTCCTCGTATTTCCGGATGCCCTCGTAGGCGTCTTCGCGGCCGAAGATCAGCTTGGGCGGGTCGCAGAGCACCACGTCCCACTTGCGGGCGTTCTGCTGCATCTGCCGGGCGTAGGAGAAGGCGTCGCAATGCACCCAGTCGATGCGCGTCATGTTCAGGTTCGCGTTGCGCTTGGCCTGGGCGACGGCCTTTTCGTCGAGGTCCACGCCGGTCACTTCGGCGGCTTTGCCGGTGAGCTTGGCGTTGAGCGCGAAGCCGCCGGTGTAGCAGCAGAGATCGAGCACGCGCTTGCCGGCGCAGAAGTCGGCGAAGCGGCGGCGGTTGTCGCGCTGGTCGCAGAAGAAGCCGGTCTTGTGGCCCTCGGCGAAGTCCACTTCGTAACGGACGCCGTGCTCGTTGATCTTCACGGTGCGGACTTCGTCGTGCGGCAGTTTCTTCGGCTGGATGCCTTCCACCTGGGCGATGAAGTCGTCCACTTCGAGCACGAAGCGTTTCGTGCCGAGGCGCTCGTGGAGCTTGGGCAGCCAATTGGCGAGCCGCTGGAAGATGCCGAGGCTGTGGACCTGCACGCTGAGCACGTCGCCGAACTTGTCGATGATCAGGCCGCTCAGGCTGTCGCCGTCGGAGCTGACCACACGGAAGGCGTCGGACACCGCAGGCAGCTTCAACGTGTCGAGCCGCAGGTTCAGCGCCTGGTCGAGCAGCGAGTCGAAGACGCTTTCCGAGGCTGCGGCGTCGCCGTGTTGATAGACGCGGAGCGGGACGCGGGCCTTGGGGTTGTAGAGGCCGACGCCGAAGGGTTCGTTCTCCTTGTTGTAGATGTTGACCAGCGATCCGGCGCGGGCGTCGGTCGAGGCGGCGCGGATCATCGCGGGATAGATCGTGGGGTGGTAGCTGAAGGTCTTGAGCTGCACCCAGGGCGTGCGCCAAGTCACGCCGGCGGGCGGGCCTTTCGGGCGGGGCGGGTTAGGCACGGCGGGACGCGGCGTGGGACGCGGGCGCTGGCCGGGACTGTCGAAATTCATCGCGTGTGCCTACGCGGCTTCGGAGCGCGGGGCAACCGATTTTCCCCGGATCGTCGGTCGCCTTTCGGGCTTCGGGTTTCCGTGCGGATGCGCGGTTGCTCCAAAGCGAGGAAGTCGAACCGCGCAGGATGCCGGCGGAGTTTCTTGGGCTAAAGCCGGAGTGCTACGGTTCCGCCGGTTTCAGCGCGGTGAAGTGCGGCAGCAGATACGGCGGCACGTAGTATTGCAGGGTCTTCCAATCCGGCGCGGTGGTGTTCATCCAGCCCCAGCCACGTTTCACGGCCACATTGTAGGTGCCGTTCGGGCGCAGAAGGACGGAGTAGGTGGCAGGCTGGGTGCCGCCATTCCCGAAGGTGGAGTTGAGCCAATCCTCGCCGCTGCCGAGCACCAGTTCGGAGCGTTGTTCGCCGAGGGCGCGGCGGATCTCGGCGGTGAACTTTTCCGAGGCGGCTTGGCCAGCCTCGACCGGTGGATGGGCGAGGATGGTGATCGGGGTGCCTTCCTGATGGGCGATGCCCGCGAGATGTTGGTCCGTGGTTTCGACGTGGGTGGCTTCCAAGTTCTGGAAATGGCGGACGATGGTTTGGAGCCGGGTGTTGAGGGCGCGGGATGCTGCTGGCTCCAAGGTCAAGACCTCGACAAGGCGGTTGTTCAAGGCTCCGTCCTGATCGAAGGACTGGAACGGCAGATGGGGCAACTGGTCCTTGCGCAACCAGACGTAGGGCGAATCCGGTTCCCAAGATGGCAGCTCGGCCGGTGGGCGGTCGAACTGCTGGGCCGCGCTCAACTG
>CBFGQE010000015.1:0-15454 GCA_965650815.1 uncultured bacterium | reverse complement strand
TCAGGCCGCCTTGGCTTTCGCCTTGTGCTCCATGCGGCGATGGAACCGGGAGAGATCGATCCGCGCGGCGACGAGGTCGCGCATCACGGCCTGCTGGGGTTCGATCTTCTGGGAAGCGTCCATGAGCAGGAATTTGAACTCGGTGCTCATCGCCAGGTATTGCTCCAGGATGCGGCCCTGGAAGATGCGGAAGCTCTCCGTGATGTCGTGCGACAGCCCCAGATCCATCCCGGCCTCGAAGTATTTCAGCTCGGGCCGATTGTCCAGGATGCGGGACAACGACACTTCCAACGGTGCCTTGAAGAAGAAGGTCAGGTCGGGCAACGCGGCGAAGTTGTAGATGCCGCGGACCCATTCCGGCCGGCAACCGCGCACGATGTCGCGGGCGAACGCGGTGAAGATGTAGCGGTCGCAGAGCACGATGTAGCCGGCACGCAGCAAGGGCAGGAGCTGGCGTTCGTAGCGGTCGGCGAAGTCCGTGGCGTGGATCAGGCTGAAGGTGGTGGGAGAAAGCAGCTCGCGCTTCTTGCCCTTGCTGGTGGCGGCCTTGACCAGCGCGGAGGAGTTCCACTCGGTGAAGAAGACCTTGAGCCCCTGGATCTCCAGCCAGCGTTTGAGCAGGTAGATCTGGGTGGACTTTCCGGAGCCGTCGATGCCTTCGACGGCGATCAAGCGACCTGGAAACCCGAGTTCGGCGAACGTTTTCATCGGCTGGGGTGAGAACCTAAGACACCGGACGCGATTTCCAAGGAGGTTTAGGCACGGAAGGCAGATACCGGATTCCGGATGCCTGATGACGGATGGGAAAAACTGCTGGCCAAGCCGGAGCATCGAACGACACTGCCGGGCCGATGTCGCTGTCGTTCACTTTTCTCGGTTCCGGAACTTCGCAGGGCGTGCCGACCATCGGGTTCGACTACCCGCCCGAGTTCCTCGCCAATCCCAAGAACCACCGCACCCGCGCCTCGATCTACGTGGAGACCCCGGCGATCAAGTTCGTGGTCGATACCACACCGGAATTCCGCCTCCAGGTGCTGCGCGAGAAGATCCGCCACCTCGACGCCGTCGTCTTCACCCACGCCCACGCGGACCACATCATGGGCCTGGACGATTGCCGCCGCTTCTGCGATCTGCGCGGCGGCCAGGCGCTGCCGATCTACGCGAACGAACCGACGATGACGGATCTGCGCCGCGTCTTCCGCTACGCCTTCGAGACGAGGCCGGTGCCCAAGGGCTACTTCCATCCCGACCCGCGCCTGATCGACGGCCCGTTCCTGCTCGGCGATCTGACCGTGAAACCCTTCGCGCTGCCGCACGGCCGCGTGGACACGCTCGGCTTTCTCTTCATCCAGGACGGCGTCAAACGCCTCGCCTATCTCAGCGACTGCAAGGAGGTGCCCGACGCGGCCATCGCCGAGATGCGCGGCGTGCAGGTGGCCGTGCTCGACGCGCTGCGCCATGCGCCGCACCCCACGCACATGTGCCTCGACGAGGCGTTGACCACGGCGCGGCGCCTCGGGGCGGACCGCACCTTCTTCACCCATTTGACCCACGACTACGACCACGACCGTTCGCAGGCCGAACTACCCGAAAGCGTGCTTCTGGCCTATGATGGGCTCCGTGTCGAACTCCCAGCCTAGTCCCATGAGAACCTTCCTCCGCTTCACGGTTGTCTGTCTGGCTTTCGTCGTTGGCGTGGCGCGTGCCCGAACGGAGGACGGCACGTCGGTCGTCGTCGTCTATAACAAGAACGTGAAGGAGTCGAAGGCCGTGGCCGACTACTACGCCGAGAAGCGCGGCGTGCCGGCCAAGCAGATCATCGGCTTGGGCCTGCCCGAGGGTGAATCGATGTCGCGGAAGGATTTCGACCTGAAGCTCTGGCGCCCGCTCTGGCGCGAGTTCGAGAAGCAGAAATGGTTCACCGTGAAGTCCGCGAGCCTCACGGGGACCAACGCGACCGACATCCGCACCTATTGGAAGGTGGTCGATTCCAAGGTCCGCTACATGGTCCTCTGCTACGGCGTGCCGCTGCGCGTGCAGCACGACCCGGCGCTGCAGGAACCGAATGCTCCGCCGATGATCGAGCAGTTCCGCAACAACGGGTCGGCCGTGGAAAACGAGCTCTGCCTGTTGCCGAACTACAACCTCCAGCCGCACGCCATCGGCCCCATCGAGAACCCCAACTACGGCCAGACCAACACCGCGCTGCTCCATCCGACCAACGGGCTGTTGCTCGTGGCGCGCCTGGACGGCCCCACGCCGGAGATCGCGAAGGGGCTCGTGGACAAAGCGCTCGAAGCCGAGGCCAAGGGTCTGTGGGGACGCGCCTACGTCGATTCGCGGAACATCCGCGACGGGGCCTACCAGCTCGGCGACGACTGGATGCGGAACACAGCCGTTTGGACCAAGGCCGCCGGGTTTGAAACGGTGTTGGATGACAAGCCGGGAGTCTTCCCCGCCTGGTATCCGATGAGCCACATCGCCTTCTACGCCGGCTGGTATACGACGCATGTGGAAGGGCCGTTCACCCGGGCCAAGGTCGAGTTCATGCCCGGAGCCTTCGCCTATCACCTGCATTCCGGCAGCGCGACCACGCTGCGGAATCCCGGCTCCCATTGGGTCGCGCCCCTGCTCGCGGCCGGGGCTACCTGCACGATGGGCTCGGTGGACGAGCCGTATCTCTCGGGCACGCCGGATGTCGGGACCTTTGCGCGGATGTTCCTGCTCCAGGGCCAGAGCTTCGGCGAGGCCGCCTACTCCTGTAACCTGACGCTTTCATGGAAGACCGCCGTCATCGGCGACCCGCTCTACCGACCGATGTCGCGAGACTTCCGCCTGGCCCACGAGAAGTTCGAGGCCACGAAAGATCCGCTCCTGGCCTGGTCCCACCTGGGCGTGATCAACCGCAACGAAAACCTCGGCACGCCGCTTCCCACGCTCGTGCAATACATCGAGGATATCCCCGACCACGCGAACAACGCCGTGCTCATGGAGAAGCTCGGCGACTTGAACCAACAGCTCGGCAAGCCCGCCAGCGCGCTCGCGGCATGGCAGAGCGCGTTGAAGACCGCCGAAAGTCTCCAGCAAACCATCCGGCTCAAGCTCGGCATCGCCGACGCGCAGATCGCCGCCGGCAAGGACGCGGAAGCGCTCGACACCCTGGATGGCTTCCTCAACAGCTACCCCGACTACAGCAACCGCAAGGGCATCCTGACCAAGGCCATTCCGCTGGCCGAAAAGATCGGCCGCAAGGCCGAGGAAACACGCTATCGCGCCGAGCTGGAAAAGCTCACCCCGCCCGAAAAGAAGCCCGGGGAAACGGCCGTGAAGGAAGAGGACAAGAAGGGCATCGAAGTGCGGATGACCGGACGCTCCGCCCCCGGGATCAGGACTCCGGGGATCAGGCGGTAGGGCAAGAGGGGATGGGTAGGGCGAAGGCTCCCGCCGAGCCGCCGTAGCGCAAGCCTCCGGCTTGCTGTGCCGCAACCGTCCCGGTTGCCGTAGCGCCGACATACTGCCGGCAAGGACGTCCTCCGACGCAGGACGCCCAAGCAAGCGGGACGCTTGCGCTACGGCCGGCTGGAAGCCGGCGCTACCATGCTCAACCCAGATTCCCCGGCAGGGTCTTGGGCGGGCCCACGCGGCGTTTGTAGTCGAGCAGCACTTCCACCGCTTCCTTGGGATCGTCGGTGATGGTGACGAGGTCGCAGTCGCCGGGGCTGATCAGGCCGCCGGGTTCCAGCGTCTGCTTCACCCACTTGAAGAGCCCGCTCCAATACTTCTTCCCGAAGAGCACGAGGGGGAACTGCTGCATCCGCTGCGTCTGCACGAGGGTGATGACCTCGAAGAACTCGTCGAGCGTGCCGAAGCCGCCGGGCATATAGACAAAGCCCATGCTGTATTTCACGAGACAGACCTTCCGGCTGAAGAAGTAGTGGAAGTCCACCTTCACGTTGGAATAGCGGTTGGGCTTCTGCTCGAAGGGCAGGTCGATGTTCAGCCCCACGGAACGGCCCCGCGCCTTGGCCGCGCCCTTGTTCGCCGCCTCCATGATGCCGCCGCCGCCGCCGGTGACGATGGCGTAGCCGTTCTTCGCGAGGTCGAAGGAGATGTCGTGCGCCGCCTTGTAGTAGGGATCGGAGGGCTTCGTCCGCGCCGAGCCGAAGACGGTCACGGCGGGACCGACGTGGGACATGGTGTCGAAGGCTTCGACGAACTCGGCCATGATGCGGAAGACCCGCCAGGGATCTTCGCGCACGGCATCCGGGTTGTTTTCGTTCATGGGTGGCGGAACGATAGCGACGATCCGCGCCAACGCCAGCGCGGTCCGAGGATCTTCAGACCAATGGAGGGAGTCGGCTGTCAGCGAGTCGCCGGAGCCGGCTTGGCGCGGGACGCTTCGAGACGATCATGAAGGCTTTTCAGGCCGAGGATGAAGTAGCGGTGCGCATGGATGGGACCGGCGTCGGTCTCGATGGAATGCAGCTTGGGCCCGTCGTAGCCGAAGAGGACGGTCTTTCCTTCGATGGCCGCGCGCGGAGTTTCGCCTGAAAGGAAGGAGTGGAACGGGATCGCGTTCAGCTTGGCTCCGGCAAAGCTGCCGAGCTGGGCGAAGTTGCGTTCATCGACGGGAATCGTCGCCGCGCCCAAGCGGACGCGCTTGCCGGATTCCACGACGGCCTTCTCGCCAGTGGCCAGTTCGAGGCAAACGAGCGCGAGGTTCTTCACCGCCTTGCCCTGATACGCCTCGATCAAGGGAGCCCGGTCGGGTGTCTGCGGATCGAAATCGACGAAGCCGACATCGCGGGCTTTCGCCGCCAACGACGGGAGCGGCAGCCAGCCGCTCTCTCCGGCGAGAGACGAGCCGGGCGGAACCCCGGGCAAGATGAACCGCGTCGGCAAAGGGTTCGGCTTTGCCTCCGAGTTGTCGAAGCAGGCCTGGAGCGCAACGGGCAGGTTCGTCATGGCCTTGGCCAGGGCGGCGTCGGACGCGGCGTTGCGTGGCTGGTCGAAGAAGAACTTGAAGACGACGCCTCGGGCTCCGAGTTCGGCCGCGCGGTCCAACGCCTTCGCGTAATGGAGACGATCCAGCGGGAAGGCCCCCAGCTTCGCCTCGGTCCCGGCGTCGATGAGGACAACGGCGAACCGATCCTCAAACGCGGCGGCGAACGAACCGGTTGTCCCCAGGAAAAGAAACAGAGCGGTCAGGAGATTCTTCATGGCGTGGAGCAAGGCTGGTTTCCGAAGCGGAAAAGGCCAGCCGGATTCGTCTCATCCTCCACGAACCGGCTCGTGGTGTCGGCGGCTGAGGAGCTACTCCGTCCAGCCGAGCCACTGCGTCGCGCGCATCAGCAGATAGGCCACGCCGCCGGCCGCCGGGAGGGTCAGCACCCAGGCCCAGAGGATGCGCTCGACGACGTTCAGCTTGAGCGCGCTCCAGCGTTTGGCCGCGCCCACGCCCATGATCGAGGTGGTGATGGCGTGGGTGGTGGAGACGGTCATGCCGAGGGTGCCGGTCACGGCCAGGAGCGTGGCGGCGGTGGTCTCGGCCGCGAAGCCGTGGACGGGCTGCAGCTTCACCATCTTGTGGCCCATCGTCTTGATGATCTTCCAGCCGCCCGCCGCCGTGCCCGCCGCCATGGTGAGGGCGCAGACGATCTTGATCCACGCGGGGACATCGGGCGCGCTGCCATCGGCCGACGGGCCCATGCGGAGGAAGCCCAGCCAGGAAGGCAGTTGGTCGAAGGTGCCGAGGGTGGTCGCGGTGACGAGGGAGAGCGTGATGATGCCCATCGTCTTCTGCGCGTCGGCCATGCCGTGGGCGAAGCCCATGTAGCCGGCGCTGGCCAGCTGCAGTTTGCCGAACACACGATTGACCCAGCCGGGCTTGGCCTTCTTCAGCAGCATGTAGAGCAGGCACATGATGAAGAACCCGCCCACGAGGCCGATGATGGGCGAGGTGAACATCGGGATGACGACCTTGTGCAGGATGCCCTCGTGCTTCACCACGCCGTCTTTGCCGACTTTCTCGACCGACCAGAGGATGGCCTTCCAGTTGCCGTGGGCGGTGGCGAGGGTCGCGCCGCAGAGGCCGCCGACGAGCGCGTGGGTGGAGCTGCTGGGCAGCCCGAACCACCATGTGATCAGGTTCCAGGTGATGCCGCCGAGCAGCGCGCAGACGATGGTGTAGTTCGTCACGAACGCGCCATCGACCAGGCCGCTGGAAACGGTCTTGGCCACGGCGTGTCCGGCGAGCGCGCCGACGAGGTTCGTGGTCGCGGCCAGCAGGATGGCCTGGCGGGGCGTGAGCACCTTGGTCGAGACGACGGTGGCGATGGAATTGGCCGTGTCGTGGAAGCCGTTGATGTATTCGAAGATCAACGCGACCAGGATGACCGTCAGGACGAGCGTCATGGCGGGCCGGGGATCAGGAGTTCTTCAGGACAATGTGGACGACGCAGTTGCCGACGTCCCGGCAACGGTCGATGACCTTCTCCAGCAGTTCGTAGAGGTCTTTCATGATGATGACCTGCACGGGCGGGCGTTCGCCGGAGTAGAGGTCGCGCAGGAGCTCCAGGATGATCTTGTCGGCCTCGCCCTCGATCTTCTGGAGCTTGGCGTTGAGCGCCTTGATCTCCTCGATGCCCGGGCTGCGGCGGAGGGTCTGGACCATCTCCAGCACCACGTCGGCCCCGCGGCCGAGCAGCACGGTCTGGCGGGAGAAGTCCGCGCCCTGGAGCTGGGTGGTGGCGAGGAGGAGGCGCTCGCCGAACTTCTCGACAGTCTTGGGGATCTTGTAGAGCGCGGTGTTCAGGGCCTCGATGTCCTCGCGTTCGATCGGGGTGACGAAAGTGGTGGAGACGGCTTCGCTGATCTCCTCGGAAATGGCCTTCTCCTTGCGCCGGCTCTCGATGAAGGCGTCGAGCGTGCCGGGATGGGTCGGGGTGCGGGAGAACTGGATGAGGACGTCGATGCTGGTGCGGGATTCGCGGGCGGCGGATTCCAGCAGGTCGAAGAAACGGGTCTCCTTACCGAGGAGACGTTGGAGCGAGAACATGGGGCGGGGTTGTCACAGAACCGTAACAATTGCGCACGCACAAAAATACGGTTCCGGGCCGGGAGCCGGCGGTTCTATTCCGCCTTCGCACCCGCCTCGATCCAGCGGATGAGGGTCAGGATCTCTTCGGCGTTGAGCGGGGGCTTGCCTTCGGGCGGCATGGCGTCGTCGTGGGTGGGAGAGAGCGTCACCAGTTCCACGAGGAGGCTGTCCATCGGTTTGCCGGGCACGACGACGGGGCCGTTTTCGCCGCCGGCCATGACGGCGGCCCAGGTGTCGAGGCGAAGGTCGCCCTTCTGCTTCTCCGGGCCGTGGCATTCGGCGCAGTTTTTTTGCAGCAGGGCCAGGGCGGGGGCGGCGGACGCGCTGGCGGCCACGCGCGCTTCATGGCCGAGCAGCCGCTGGACGAAGGGCGGGGCGTTTTCGGTGAGGTAGGTGGAGCCGTGGGCGAGATTGCCGCCGCGATGGCCGGCCACGGTCATGGCCGCGACCAGGCCGACGATGAGCCCGCGGAAGGTCCAGAGCAGGCCGCGATTGAAGGGATTGCGCTGGACGAAGAAGACGACGGCCGACGCGGCCATGGCGAAGTAGGCGACAAGCTTGCCGGCGGATTCGTGCTTCTCCAGCGCGGCTTCGTCGTAGCCGCCGAGGTTCTCGAGGAACAATCCCAGGATGACGGTCAGCACCGCGCTGGCCGTGGTGAGGTGGGTGACGAGCCCGACGATGCGGCGCAGCACGGGTTCGGGGCGGCACCAATGCACGAACTCCAGGATGAAGAGCAGGGCGATGAAGCCGATGGGCAGGTGCAGGGCCACATGGTGGAACGGGCCGAGGAAGGCGTCCCAACGGATCGGCGCGGCTTCACCGGCGGTCGCCGCCGCCGCGTGGGCGTTCCATCCGCCGAGCGAAAGCAGGACGGCGAAGATGGAAAGGGTTCCGGTGAACGGGATCGAGAATCGTCGTGGTGCCAGCATCGGGTCCGGGTTCCGCATCGTCCGGTTTGGGCGGTGGAAACCGGCGCGAAGGTTTCCGGCGGAGGAAACGCATCGCAAGCGGTTTCGGTTTCGGACGGCGAATACGGGCTCTGTCTTCGGAGGAAGACGAAGAGGAGAAGAAGGAGAACGAGAATGAGAACGGCGCTAGTGCGCGGCGGTGACGACGAGGACCTGTTCCAGCGTGGAGATGCCTTCGCGGACCTTTTCGAGGGCCACGTCGCGCAGAGTCTTCATGCCCTGCTCGACGGCGACCTTGCCGATCTCGGAGGCGGAGGCGCGCTTGATCACCAGCTTCCGGATTTCATCGGTCACGGTCATGACCTCGATGATGGCGCAGCGGCCGGCGTAGCCGGTGTTCTTGCAACGGTCGCAACCTCGGCCCTTGTAGAGCTTCACTGAGGCCCACTCCTTCGGGTCGAGGTGGAGGTCGTGGAACATCTTGTCGGGATACTGCACCTCTTCCTTGCAGGCGGGGCAGATGCGGCGCATGAGGCGCTGGGCGCAGCTGAGGATGACGGCGGAGGAGATCAGGAACGGCTCGATGCCCATGTCGTCGAGACGCGCGATGGCGCCCGGGGCGTCGTTGCAGTGCATCGTGCTCAGGACCTGGTGGCCGGTGAGCGCGGCCTCGACCGCGATCTCGGCGGTCTCGCCGTCGCGGATCTCGCCGATCATCACGATGTCGGGGTCCTGGCGGAGGATGGAGCGCAGGGAGCTGGCGAAGGTGAGGCCGATTTCCTTCTTCACCGGGACCTGGTTGATGCCGGGGATCTGGAACTCGACGGGGTCCTCGACGGTGACGATGTTGTATTCCGGGTTGTTCAGCTCGTTGAGCGCGGAATAGAGCGTGGTGGTCTTGCCGGAGCCGGTGGGGCCGGTGACGAGGATGAGGCCGTGGGGCGCATCCACGGCGGCCTTGAAGCGCCGCATGGTATGCGGGTCCATGCCCAGCTTCTCGATGCTCGCGGAGAGGTTCGACTTGTCGAGGACGCGGAGCACGCACTTCTCGCCGTGGACGGTGGGGAGGAAGCTGACGCGGAGGTCGATGTCCTTGCCGGAGACCTTCACGCGCATGCGGCCGTCCTGCGGGAGGCGGCGCTCGGCGATGTCCAGGCTGCTCATGATCTTCAGGCGCGAGACGAGGGCGATGTAGAGCTGCTTGGGCGGGGGCGGCATGTCCATCAACGCGCCGTCGATGCGGTAGCGGAGGCGGATGGAGCGCTCGAAGGGCTCGAGGTGGATGTCGCTGGCCTTGTCGCGGATGGCCTGGACGAGGATGAGGTTGGCCAGCTTGATGACGGGCGCCTCCTCGGACGAGGCGGCCAGGAGGGAGATGTCGGTCTCTTCGGCGTCGGCCTTGGAGATCTCGATGCCTTCGCTTTCGTTCTCCGCCTCCGCCTGGTTGATGATGTCCTCCATGCTGTGGCCGGCAGCATTGAGGTTGTTGATCTTCTCGATGATGGCGCGTTCGGGCGCGATCAGGGGGGAGATCTCCAGCTTGGTGATGCGCTTGACGTCGTCGAGGGCGAGGACGTTGAGCGGGTCGGCCATGGCCACGAAGAGCTTCTGGCCGACGCGGGAGATGGGGAGGATCTTGTGGTTGAGGCAGACGTCGCGGGGGATGAGCTCGAGCACCTCGGGCGCGAGGCCGGTGCGGGCGAGGTTGACCGGGGGCGTGTTGAGCACGCGGCCCATGCTGACGGCGAGGTCGGGCTCGGTGACGTAGGCCTTCTCGATGATGAGCTTGAGGAGGCGGACGCCCTCCTTCTTCTGCTTCTCGAGCAGCTCGGCGACCTGGTTGGCCGACATCAGCCCGTCCTCGACGAGGGCGTCGGCGATCTTCTCCCCGAATGTCTTCACCTGGGCCATGGCGTCAGCGGAGGACCTTTTCGATGACTTTGGCCAGCTCGTTGGGACCGGCGAGATACCAGACGATGCGGTTCGGGGTGATGGCCTGGATGGCGGCTTCGGCCGCCTTGTTGAAGGGGTTGGCGGTCGCCACGAAGATCGACTTGCTCATGCGGTCGAAGGGCAGCACGCACCAGCGGCGGCAGAGGCTCTTGGGGAAGACGCGCGCCAGCTCGACGTCGATGTCGTAGCGGTCGAGGGCGATGAACGCGGCGCGGGAACGGTCGGACACGGCTTTGATCGACTTCTCGTAGGGCACGCCGCCCTTCTCCGAGAGGATCTGGAGGAAGGGTTCGGCGACCTTGTCCGTGCCCGGGTCGGCCTGGAGGGAGTTCCAATGGGTGTCGAACTCGGCCTGGGTGATGATGCGGGCATCGACGAAGGTCTTGCGCAGCATCTCGCGCCCCTCGTCCCCGGCGGCCTTGCCGAGGGCCTGTCCGAGGACGGGGGCCTCGGCCTCGGTGCGCTGGAAGCGGGTGGTGTGGCTGGTGTCGCCGGACTTGGCGTTCTCGGTCCCGGAGGGCTCGATGGCCTCGGCCTTGGTCTGGATCTCGGCCATCGCCGCGATCACCTCCTGGTCGTCCGGGTAGCGCTGGAGAATGGTCTCGTATTCGAGGAGGGCGGAGGAGAGCTGGCCGAGCTGGACGTAGGCGGAGGCGATGCGCTTGGCGGTGCGGACCACGTCGCGCTGCCGCTCCAGCTTCAGGTAGGCTTCTTTGAGGATTTCCAGCGACTGATAGTCCAGCGGCTGGGCCACGGTAATGACCTCGAACATCTCAATCGTCTGATTGAGCTGCGCCTGTTCGTCCGGTGTCAGTTGTCCGAGCATCTAAAAACGTCTTCCCGCAAGCCGGTTCCGTGGGCCCGGTCCCGTCGTGCGCCGTCCCTCGGCGACACGATCCGTCCGTGGCTGTCCTCTTATTCGGTGGTTGTGCATAGGGACTTAACCCAAGGAAGCGCCCGGTCAAAGCCTGCCCTTTGAACAACTTCCGGGAGCATCCGGTCTGACCTTTGCCATTCGCCCGTCCGGCCGGTATTTTCGTTGCCCGGTCGCCGAACCAAAACCTAGTTTGCCCAACCGTGCCCGCCACTGCCGCACCATCCTTGAACCGCTCCGTCCTCGGGGCCGGATTCGCCCTCGCCCTGCTGGTTTCCGGCTGCGGCCGGGACGAGATCCTCGTCTATCGCGTGCCCAAAGCGTCCGAGCCTTCCGCCTCGGCCCCGACCGCTGCGGCCGCCCCGGGCGCTGCGACGGCTCCGGCCATCCACTGGAGCGTGCCTGAGCACTGGACGCCGCAGGAGGCCGGGGCCCCGGGAATGCAGATGCGCGTGGGCAGCTTTCTCGCGAAGGGTTCCAACGGCGGCACGGCCGACATCTCGGTCATCCCGCTCCAGGGCGATTCCGGCACCGAGCTGGGCAATGTGAACCGTTGGCGCGGCCAAGTCGGGCTGGCCCCGGTGGAGGAAGGCCAGCTCTCCTCGCTCGGCCAGGCCGTCACCATCAACGGCCGCTCCGGCACGCTCTACGACTTCACCGGCACCCCGCCCGGCAAATCCGCCGAGGAACGCATGCTCATCGCCCGCAGCACGGAGGGGGACACCACGTGGTTCTACAAGATCACCGGCGACGCGGCCACGGTCGGGGCGGAACGCGCCCGCTTCATCGCCTTCCTCGAATCCGTCCATTTCCATGCCGACGGCGACACCTCGCACGGCGGTGATTCCTCCGCCTCGGCCCAGCCCGCGGCTTCCCGGTGGAAGATTCCCGGCTCCTGGACCGAAGTCGCGCCCGGCATGATGCAGCAGGCGAAGTTCATCGCGCAGGGCGATGGCGACGCGCAGGCCGAAGTGACCCTGAGCATCTTCCCCGGCGAAGCCGGCGGGCTGCTGCCCAACGTCAACCGCTGGCGCGGCCAGATCCAGCTTGCCCCCATCACGGAGGACGAGCTCAAGGCGCTCGCGCAGACCCAGTCGTCGCCCTCCGGTCCGCTCACCGTGCTGGACATGAAGAACCCCTCCGGCCAGCGCCTCGTCGCCGCCATCCTCAAGCGCGGCAGCGAGACCTGGTATTTCAAGTTCATGGGCGCCGACGCCGTCATCGAACGCGAGCGCGCCGCCTTCCTCCAATTCTCCGGCCAGCCCCAGTGACCATGCTCAAGCGCCTTTTCAAACCCCTTTCGTCGCTGCAGCTCACGGTCGTGCTGCTCGCCCTGGCCACGGTGCTCGTCTTCCTCGGCACCATCGCGCAGGCCAGCGAGGGCCTCTACAACGCGCAGCACCGCTACTTCCGCAGCTTCTTCGTCTGGGTCGGGCCGTCCGGAGCGGACTGGAAGATCCCCGTGTTCCCCTCCGGCTACCTCGTCGGCTCGCTGCTGCTGGTGAACCTGATCGCGGCCCACGCCACGCGCTTCAAGCTCTCGTGGAAGAAGAGCGGCATCTTCCTCACCCACCTCGGCGTCATCCTGCTGCTCGTCGGCCAGCTCGCCACCGACCTGCTCTCCACCGAGAGCTCGCTGGAGCTGCTGGAAGGCCAGACCAAGAACTACTCCGAGGACTTCCGCTCCAACGAACTCGTGCTCATCGACACCTCGGGCGAGAAGGAGGACGTCGTCGTCTCCATTCCCGAGGCGCAGCTGGTCCAGGGCGCGGAGATCCAGCATCCGGCGCTGCCGTTCACGGTCCGCGTGAAGGAGCACTGGCCCAACGCCCGCCTGGTCCGGCCGATGGAGACGAACGCGATCATCCCCGAGGCAACCGCCGGCGAACTGAAGGGGCTCGGCGTCCTGCCCGTCCCTGCCGCCAAGAAGATGGACGAGCGCAGCCTGCCCGCCGCCGTGGTCGAGCTGGTGGCCGACGGCAAACCAGTGGGCACCCACCTCGTCAGCACCCGCGCGATCCAGAACGACACCTTCGAGCACGCGGGCAAGACCTGGGAACTCGGCTTCCGTTTCACCCGCTACTACAAGGAATTCGAGATGACCCTGCTCAAGGCCACGCACGAGAAATATCCCGGCACCGAGACGCCGAAGAACTTCTCCAGCCGTGTGCGCGTGCAGATGGAGGGCAGCCCCGAGGCCCGCGAGACCGTCATCTACATGAACAACCCGCTGCGCTACGGCGGCTACACCTTCTTCCAATACCAGATGGCGGCCGACGAGTTCGCCCGCCAGAACCCGCAGCTCGGCGGGCGAGGCTCCTCCACCTTCCAGGTCGTGAAGAACCCCTCGTGGCTCACGCCCTACGTCGCCTGCCTCCTCGTCGGCGTCGGCCTGCTCGTGCAGTTCATGATCCACTTGGTCGGCTTCATCGCGAAACGCGCGGGCAAGCCCTCCGCCACCTCCCAACGCCCGGAACCCGCCGGAGCCGTCGCCCCATGAAAAAGCTTCTCCCCTGGATCATCACCGGCGTCTTCGCCCTTTGGGTCGCCAGCGCCTTCCGCGCGCCGAAGGAAGAGGGCTTGCAGACCCGCGAGTTCGGGCAATTGCCCGTCTTGCTGAACGGCCGCCTCCAGCCGTGGGATTCCGTCGCGCGCAACACCCTGCTCCAGCTGCGCGGCAAGCAGTCGCTCAAATACGAGCTGCACGACGCGTCGGGCCGCACGACCTTCGAGACCAACATGACCGCCGTGCAGTGGGCGCTGGAGGCCATGTTCCGTCCCGATCTCGCCGATGCCCGGCCCGCCTTCCGCATCGACCATCCGGACCTCAAGGGTCTGCTCGGCCTGCCCATCGAGGACAAGGACTTCACTTGGCGACAGATCGTGCCCAAGTGGCCCGAGATCATCGGCGTGGCCACCAACGCCTCGGCGAAGGATGCCGCCGTCCGCTCCCCCTACGAAAGCGCCACGCTCCGCCTGGCCAACGCCGGCAAGCTCTATCACCAGCTCAAGAACACGCTCCAGGCGGAGCGCTCCGTGGACTTCATCGGCGAGCTGCTCGACTACCTCCAGAACCTCGAAGCCAGCCGCACCGCCGTGATGAACCAGCAGGCCGGCCGCGAGTATGACAAGGAAGCCTTCGACCGCCTGCTCGGGCAGCTCGAGAACTTCGACATCGTCCAGCGCACCAGCCTGCCGCTCGTCGTCCCGCCCAAGGACCCCGTGGCCAACAAGGACGACTGGTCGAACCTCGGCGACCAGATCCTCGGCGCGTTCCGCGGCCGCAGCCTGCACGAGTGCGTCACCTACTATGCCGCGATGGGCAGCTCCTACCGCTCGGGCGATTCTGCCAAGTTCAACAAGGCCGTGGCCGACTACCGGACCGCGCTGGAGAAGAGCTACCCGCAGGCCCTGACGAAGGGCGGGCGCGAGCTCTTCTACAACACGTTCCGTCCCTTCATCAAAGCGAGCGCCCTCTACGTCGCCGCGTTCCTCTGCGCGCTGCTTTTCTGGATCGGCTGGTGGCCGTGGGCGCGCCAGTCTGCTCTCGGACTGATGATCCTCGGCTTCGCCGTCCACACGGCGGGACTCGTTCTCCGCATGGTGCTGGAGGGCCGCCCGCCCGTGACCAACCTCTACTCCTCCGCCATCTTCATCGGCTGGGGGGCGATCATTCTCGGCTGGTTCCTGGAGCGCATCTACCGGGACGGCGTCGGCGTCGTCGTGGCGTCCTCGCTCGGGTTCCTCTCGCTCGTCATCGCGCACAACCTCTCTCTGGGCGGAGACACCATGATCATGCTCCAGGCGGTGCTGGACACGAACTTCTGGCTGGCGACGCACGTCATCGTCGTGACCCTCGGCTACTCGGCCACGTTCGTGGCGGGCTTCCTCGCGCTGATCTTCGTCTTCCGCGGCTTCTTCACCGCCAGCCTGGGCGAGGCCGCGCGGCGCAACCTCTCGCGCATGATCTACGCGATCCTCTGCTTCGCCACGCTCTTCAGCTTCGTGGGCACCGTGCTGGGCGGCATCTGGGCCGACCAGTCCTGGGGCCGGTTCTGGGGCTGGGACCCGAAGGAGAACGGCGCGCTGATGATCGTCCTTTGGAACGCCCTCATCCTCCACGCCCGCTGGGGCGGACTGGTGAAGGAGCGCGGCATCGCGGCCCTCGCCATCTTCGGCAACATCGTCACCGCCTGGTCATGGTTCGGGACGAACATGCTCGGCATCGGCCTGCACGCCTACGGCTTCACCGACTCCGGCTTCCTCTGGAACCGGATCTTCGACGTCAGCCAGCTCCTCTTCATCATCGTGGCCCTGCTGCCGCTGCGGCTCTGGACCAGCTACCAGCCCGCCGCCCAGGCCACCCCGCCCGCCAAGGAAGGGAAAGCCATCGGCGCGGCCTGACGGAGCGATCCGGGGGCTACTTTTCACGTGGCAACCGGACGCCGGTTGCTACTGTCCCGCCATGTCACGGCGGATTCTGGCGTTTACCCTCATCGAACTGCTGGTCGTCATCGCCATCATCGCGATCCTCGCCGGCATGTTGCTTCCCACCCTGGCCAAGGCGAAGGGCAAGGCCCACAACATCACCTGCCTGAACAACCTCAAGCAGTGGGG
>CBFGQE010000014.1:0-16159 GCA_965650815.1 uncultured bacterium | reverse complement strand
CATTAAGCCGGGCGAATTCGTGAAAAATTTCACAAACTTTCCTTGCTGTTCTTCGCCCGGAAATTAGAACGGTGCCGTCGACAGCGGCCGTTTCGTGGGAAGCGGCCGTGTTTTTTACAGAGCATGTGCAACAACCTTGGTCATCATCCGTGCCCGCCGACCGGCAGATCGCCTAATGAAGCGGGTCGTTTGCATTAGACCGGAGCGTTTGAATGTCTGACATCTTTCCCAAATGGACCAACTCGCTGCCGTGGAAGATCGGCGTCGGGTTGATATTGCTGGGTGGCGCCGCCACCGCCGGCATCAACTACTACCTCACGCCGAAATACACGCGCGTGGGCTACCAGCCGGTGCAGCCGGTGGCTTTCTCGCATGACATCCATGCGAACCAGCTCGGGCTGGATTGCCGCTACTGCCACAATGGCGTGGAGAAATCGTGGTTTTCCAACATCCCTTCCGCCAACACGTGCATGAACTGCCACAGTGTGGTGTTGAAGGAATCGCCGAAGCTGGAGCCGATCCGCAAGAGCTTCGAGACCGGCGAGCCGGTCAAGTGGGTGCAGATCCACAAGACGCCGGACTACGTGTATTTCAACCATGCGGTCCATGTGAACCGCGGCGTGAGCTGCGTGGAGTGCCACGGCCAGGTCAACCACATGGAGGAGGTTTACCACGCGAAGCCGCTGAGCATGTCCTTCTGCTTGGACTGCCATCGGAATCCCGAAAAGTCGCTGCGTGACCCGAAGGATGTCTTCAACTTGGACCTCGTGATCGACCCCGAGAAGCAGGTGTCGGACGGCAAGAAGTTCGTCCATGACTGGAAGGTCAACGCGTCCCAGAACTGCTCCGCCTGCCATCGATGAAAACGATTCCCCCTCAATGTCCTGAGCCGGAAGTCGGCCCGAAGTTCTGGCGCAGTCTGGACCAGGTTTCCGATACGCCGGAGTTCCGCCAATGGGTGGAGAAGGAGTTTCCCGCCGGTGCGAGCGAGCTGACCGATCCCGTCACGCGCCGCAGCTTCATGAAGCTGATGTCGGCGTCGTTCCTGTTGGCCGGTTTCGGCCTGACCGGTTGCCGCCGTCCCGAGGAGCACATCCTGCCGTTCGGCAAACAGCCCGAAGGCTACGTCCACGGCAAGCCCGTCTTCTACGCCTCCGCGCGTCCGACCAAATCCGGCGCGGTTCCGTTGCTGGTCAAGTCCGTCGATGGCCGTCCGGTCAAGGTCGAGGGCAACAAGCAGCATCCCGACAGCAACGGTGGCACGGACACGTTTTCCCAGTCGTCGATCCTCGATCTCTACGATCCGGATCGTTCCATGCACTACCGGCAAGTGGCCAAGGACAGCGTCTCTACGATCACCCGCGCGGCGGCCGTCGATGTGCTCGGTGGCATCTCCGCCGAGGCCGCTGCCAAGCAGGGCGAAGGTCTGGCGGTCTTGCTCCAGCGCAGCAGCTCGCCTTCCCGCACCCGCATCCTCGCCGAGCTGAAGCGGAAGTTCCCCAAGGCGGGTCTTTTCGTGCATGAGCCGGTCGATCCGCACGTGGCCACGGCCGCGGCTTCGGCGGCGTTCGGCCAATCGGTCCGACCCTACTACAAGCTGGATGCGGCCAAGGCCATTGCCGCGTTCGACTGCGATTTCCTCGGTGGCGAAGAGAACAGCGACGGCAACATCCGCCGTTTCGCCAAGGGCCGGAAGCTGGAGACCTCCAAGGACGAGATGAACCGCCTCTACGTCGTGGAGGGGATCATGACCGTCACCGGCGGCGCGGCGGACCATCGCCTGCGTCTCGCGCCCAGCCAAGTCGTCGCTGCCTTGGCCAAGTTGGCCACGGTCATCTTGGGCTCGGGAGACAGCCTTTTCGCGCGTTCGGCCAGCGCCTTGGCCACGGCCTTTCCGGCGACCCACAGCAAGTGGATCGAGGAATGCGCCGCCGATCTCATCGCCCGCAACGGAGAGGCTCTCGTGCTCGTGGGCCAAGGGCAGCCGCTCGTCGCCCATTTGCTGGGCAACGCCATCAACGTCGCGCTCGGCTCCGTCGGCAAGACGCTCGAACTGCTCCCGACCGACGGCACCGCGTTCGGCTCCCTTGCGGAACTCGTCCAGCAGCTCAACGCCGGTTCCGTTTCCTCGCTCGTCATCCTCGGCGGCAATCCCGCCTATGACGCCCCGGCAGACCTCGATTTCACCGCAGCGGTCGCCAAGGCCGGCAAGGTGGTGCGTCTCGGCTATTACGAGGACGAAACCACGGTCGTCTCCGGCTATCACCTGACCCAGGCTCATTATCTCGAATCGTGGGGCGACGCCCGCACGGCCGACGGCACGCTGGTGCCGGTGCAGCCGTTGATCGCGCCGCTCTTCGATGGCATGACCGAGCTGGAAGTGCTCGCGCGCATCGCCGGTCTGGACACCGTCCGGCCCTACGACATCGTCCGCGCCACCTTCCGCACGCAGGTCCGCGAGCTCTTCGGCATCGCCTCCGAGTTCAACCTCGAAGAGGAGTGGAAACGCTTCCTCCACGACGGTTTTCTGGCGAACTCCGCCGCGAAGCCCGTGGCCGTGAAGCTGGCCAATCCGGGCAGCGCGTTCTTCACCTACACCGTCCCGGCCGCGCCGGCGGAAGGAAAGTTCGAGCTGGTCTTCCACCGCGACTACAGCGTGGACGACGGCCGCTACGCCAACAACGGCTGGCTCCAGGAACTGCCCGATCCGGTCACGAAGATCGTCTGGGAAAACGTCATCGCCGTCAGCGCCACCACCGCCAAGGCGCTCAAGCTGAAGATCACCGACGCCGCCAACCAGCGCGGCACCCGCAACGTAGATCACACGCTCAAGAGCAACGAGGCGCTCTGGGGCAACGACGAGGTCGTCGTTACTTTCAACGGCCGGGAGATCAAAGGCACGGTCTGGGTCCAGCCCGGTCTGGCCGACAACGTCATCGCCGTCGCGCTCGGCTATGGCCGCAAGCTGGTCGGCCGCGTGGGTCGCCATGCCGGCTTCAGTGCCTACGCGGTCCGCACTTCGACCGCGCCGTTCTTCGCCGCTGGTGCCGCCCTCAAGGCGACGGGTGAGATGAAGCAGATCGCGACCACGCAGGAACATGGCGCGATGGAAGGCCGTCCCATTGTCCGCGAGGCGACCTTGGCCAACTGGCAGAAGAAGGAAGACTTCGCCAAGAACTTCGATCTGGAGTCGCACTACGACGGCTTCGTTCCCAAGAAGGCTGTCAGCACCGCCGGTGGCACCGAAGAGCGGGTCCAGGGCATCTACCAGCATCCCTACGAGCATTTCGGTTCCGACAAGGGCAACCTGACCGGACCGCGCAAGGACCGGAACCAGATCATCAAGAGCGAAGTCCACCAGTGGGGCATGGTCATCGACCTGACCTCCTGCGTCGGTTGCTCCGCGTGCATGATCGCCTGCCAGAGCGAGAACAACGTTCCCATCGTCGGCAAAGACCAGGTCATCAAGGGCCGCGAGATGCACTGGCTCCGCATGGACCGCTACTATGCCGGTTCCGTCGAGGATCCGCAGGTGGCCACGCAGCCGATGATGTGCATGCATTGCGAAAACGCTCCCTGCGAGAGCGTCTGCCCGGCCAATGCGACCGTCCACGACGAGGAAGGCCTCAACGTGATGGCCTACAACCGCTGCATCGGCACGCGGTATTGCTCGAACAACTGCCCCTACAAGGTCCGTCGCTTCAATTTCTTCGACTACAACAAGCGCGAGAACGACTACGCCCAGGTCAAAACAGACTGGATGGGCAGCCCGATCTGGGGCGGCAAGGACGCGAACCTCTACAAAGGTCCGTTCGGCGTGGACAAGAACACGTCCGCCGAGTGGGAGATCATCAAGCTCGGCAAGAACCCGAACGTCTCGGTCCGCATGCGCGGCGTGATGGAGAAGTGCACCTTCTGCGTCCAGCGCATCGAAGAGGCCAAGATCGACCAGAAGGTCAAGGCCGGTCCCTCGGGCAACGTGCAGGTTCCGGAAGGCACCTTCACCACCGCCTGCGCCCAGTCCTGCCCGGCCGACGCCATCGTCTTCGGCAACTTGGTCGATCCCGAAAGCCGCGTCTCCAAGCTGCGCAAGAACCAGCGCAACTACGAGGTGCTCGGCTTCCTCGAAACCCGGCCGCGCCTCACCTACTTGGCCCGCATCCGCAACCCGAACCCGAAGATGCCGGACGCCTACGAACTCTCGTTCACCACGGAGGAGTATGAAGCAAAGTATCACGCCAGCCCCTTCGAGGCGCATGGCCACGCGGGCGACCACGGTCACGACCATGACCACGCCCACGGCACCGAGATGAAAGGAGAGAAACACTAATGGCTTCCGTGTCTTCCTCCCCTTCCGGTCCCAAGATCCAGGGTCCGCCCGTTGAACTGGAGCGCGAGCCCCTGGTCCTGAACAACCGGTCGCTCGGCTGGCTCTCCGACCAGATCGCCGGCATCGCCGAGGGCAAGGCCGCCAAGTGGTGGTGGCCCGCCTTCATCATCAGCGCGGGCGGCACCGCGATGATGTTCACCATGATCGTGTATCTGGTGTCCACGGGCGTCGGCGTCTGGGGACTCAACCAGCCCGTCGATTGGGCGTGGGACATCACGAACTTCGTCTTCTGGATCGGCATCGGCCACGCCGGCACCTTGATCTCGGCCGTGCTCTTCCTGCTCCGGCAGAAATGGCGCACCTCGATCAACCGCGCCGCCGAGGCCATGACGCTCTTCGCCGTCGTCTGCGCCGGCATCTTCCCGGTGTTCCACACCGGCCGCGTCTGGTTCGCGATGTATCCCGGCTATTTGATCCCGTTCCCCAACGCGAACGGCATCTGGCCGCAGTTCCGCTCGCCGCTGCTCTGGGACGTTTTCGCCGTCTCGACCTACGGGACCGTCTCGCTCCTCTTCTGGTATGTCGGTTTGATCCCCGACCTCGCGCTCATGCGCGACCGGGCCAAGACGAAGATCAAGAAGTTCTGCTACGGCCTCTTCGCCCTCGGCTGGACCGGAGCGAACCGTCATTGGTCGAACTACGAGAAGGCCTACTTGCTTCTCGCCGGTCTCAGCACCCCGCTGGTGCTCTCCGTGCACTCGATCGTCTCGTTCGACTTCGCCGTCTCCCAGCTCCCCGGCTGGCACACCACGATCTTCCCGCCCTACTTCGTCGCGGGCGCCATCTTCTCCGGCTTCGGCATGGTGCTGACGCTGATGATCCCGCTCCGCTCGCTCTGCAAGCTGGAGGACGTCATCACGCATCGCCATCTGGACCTGATGTGCAAGGTGCTCCTCGGCACCGGTTCCATGGTCGGCTACGCCTACATCATGGAGTTCTTCATCGCCTGGTATGGCGGCAATCCCTACGAGCTCGACCTGTTCATCAAGAACCGCGTCGCCGACCCGTGGATCTTCGGCCCGATGTTCGGCGTCGATCCCGCCCCCTACTGGTGGGCCTACTGGAGCATGATGATCTGCAACGTCATCACGCCGCACTTCTTCTGGTTCAAGAAACTGCGCCGCAGCATGCTGTTCGTCTGGATCATCTCGATCTTCGTGAACATCGGCATGTGGTTCGAGCGGTTCAACATCATCGTCACCTCGCTGCACCGCGACTTCATGCCGTCGAACTGGGGCATGTTCAGCCCGACTTGGGTGGACATCCTGACCTTTGCCGGTTCGTTCGGTCTGTTCATGACGCTGTTCCTGCTGTTCATGAAGTTCCTGCCCGTCATCGCCATCTCTGAAGTGAAGGGCGTGACGCCGCAGGCCGATCCGCACCATCCGTTGGGTGGCGCGAAAGGAGGGCATCACTGATGAGCACCGCTACCCAGAGCCAGACGGCTTCCGTCGGCACCGTCGTCAAGGGGCGTCCCTTCGCGATGCTGGCCCAATACGAGACCCCGGCCGACGTGATGCACGCCGCCGAGCAGGTCCGCGACGCCGGCTACAAGATGTGGGACACCTATAGCCCGTTCCCGATCCACGGCATGGACGACGCCATGGGCCTGAAGAACGCCAAAGTCGGCTACTTCACCTTCGTGGGCGGATGCACCGGCTTCACCATCGGCATGTTGATGATCTGGTGGATGAGCGCGGTGGATTATCCCATCGTAGTCGGCGGCAAGCCTCTCTTCACCCCGCTCTACGCCTTCCCGGTGAGCTACGAGCTGACCATCCTGCTATCGGCCTTCGGCACGCTCTTCGGCCTGTTTTTCCTGAACCGTCTCCCGAAGTGGTATAACCCGCTCTTCAAGAACCGCCGGTTCGAGCTGGGCGCGAACAACGACAAGTTCTTCGTCGCGATCGAGACCGCCGATCCGCGCTATTCCGAGACGGAAACCCGCAAGCTGCTCGAATCGACCGGCAGCAAGCACATCGAGTTGGTGGAGGAGTAATGCGCTATTTCCTTCTAGGATTTGTCCTGCTGGTCGTCGGCGTCGTGGCCGTCGCGGGTTTCCGCGGCGACAAGTCCCGCAAGCCGCCCATCGAGATCTGGCCCGACATGGATCGCCAGCCCAAGCTGCGGCCGTCCGACAAGAACAGCTTCTTCGCCGACGGCATGTCCTCCCGGAAACCCGTCGAGGGCACCATTTCCCGCGACTCCGCTTTCGAGTCGAACGAGCACAACACCGGCCTCAAGCCCGGCACGACCAACTTCGTCGAGCTGCTGCCGGTGCCCGTCACCGCCACGCTCCTGGAGCGCGGCCAACAGCGCTACAACATCTACTGCGCCCCCTGCCACAGCACCTCCGGCGACGGCAAGGGCGTGACCTCCAAATATGGCATGGCCGCCACCGCCAACCTGCACGATCCCCGGATCGTCCGCATGACCGACGGCGAGCTGTTCCATGTCATCACCAAGGGCCGCAACACCATGATGGCCTACAACGACAAGCTCGACGCGCACGACCGTTGGGCGGTGATCGCCTACGTCCGCACGCTCCAGGTCAGCCATCTGGCCACCCAGAGCGACGTGCCCGCCGAGGCGATGGCCACGCTCCCGAAATAACCTTTCCCGAACAACGACCATGGGTGCCCACCCGACAACGACCAACAAAGAGGAGCCGCTCAAGCTGAGCCCGATCTGGGGCAAGGTTCCCCTGTTCATGATCATCGGCGGCCTCGTCCTCGCCGTCCTCGGCTTCATCGCCGGGGGCACCGACGGCGAGCACAAGATCACCGGTCTCCAGCAGCTCTCCTTCTCCTACCTGACCGCCTACATGTTCTTCCTCAGCTTCGCGCTGGGCGGGCTGTTCCTCGTGCTGCTGCACCACCTCTTCGACGCGAACTGGTCGGTGCCCATCCGCCGCGTGGCCGAGCACATGTCGATGCTGATCCCGGTGATGTTCGTGCTCTGGATCCCCATCGCGCTGCTGGCGATGAACAAGGATTCCGGCCTCTTCTCGTTCCTCTGGAACCAGCAGGACCACGCGGTCAAGGCCAAGCACCCGCTCTTCACCCAGGCCGGTTGGTTCATCACCATCATCGCCTTCTTCGCCGTCCTCAGCGTGCTCGCCTGGAAACTTCGCTCCAATTCGCTGAACCAGGACAAGGACGGCGCGGCCAAATGGACGCTCAGCAGCCGCTTCCACACCGGCTGGGGCATCTTCGCCTTCGGCGTCGGCCTCACCTTCCTCTGCATCATGCTGATGAAGTCGCTGATGTATCAGTTCTTCTCCACCATGTATGGCGTCTATTACTTCGCCGGCAGCGTGTGGATGACCTGGGCCACGGTCTATCTCATCGCCCTGGTCCTGAAGCGCACCGGTCACTTGGCCGCCGTGGTCACGACGAAGACGATGCACTCCATCGGCACGCTTTTCTTCGCGTTCACCGTGTTCTACGCCTACATCGCGTTCTCCCAATATTTCCTGATCTGGAACGCCAACCTGCCCGAGGAGACGTTCTGGTTCCTGCGCCGTGAAGTCGGCTCCTGGTGGTATGTCGGGATGCTGATGATCTTCGGCCACTTCTTCGTGCCGTTCCTCGCCATGCTGCGGATCGACGCGAAGCTGAACCTCGCGATCATGTTCCCGCTCATCGCCTGGGCCTGGCTCATGCACTACATGGACATGCAGTTCAACGTCATGCCTTCGCTCTACACCCACGGCTTCGTGTTGAGCCTCGCGGACCTCGGCTGCGTCGCCTTCATCGGTGGCATCCTGATCACCGTTTGGTTGAAGATGTTCAAGGCCCATCCGGCCTATCCCCAGAAGGACCCGCGCATCGCCGAGACGATGGGCGTCTATGTCCCGCCGGCCAAGGGCTCCATGGCCGCCATCCACCTCGGCCTGAAATAACGCCCGCCGATCCATGAATTCCTCCAGCAAGAAACCCTCTCTGGTGATCTCCGCCATCGGCGTGATCGGAGCCTTGGCCTTGGTCGGCTTCGTGGTCGCCCGCGTCTCGTCCGCCGTGAAACCGGCCGACCTGACCGAGGCCCGCCGTCTGGAACGCCTCAAGTTCCGCGACGAGGTCGTCAACGCCACCACTGGCACGCTCACCAACGCCGCGCTGATCGACAAGGACCGCAGCACCTACCGCATTCCGCTCGAAGCGGCCAAAGAGATCGTCCTCCGCGAATGGCAGAATCCTCCGGCCGGCCGCAAAGCCCTGCTCGAACGTCTCGACAAGGCGACGGCCAAGCTGCCCGAGAAAGTCAGCGAATTCGAGTGAGCCGCGCTTCCATGCCCGCCGCACCTTCCACAACCGTGGCCCCCACTCCGGCCAATTCCGCCGACGCCTGCTGCGGCGGAGATCCGGCCGGTCGGCTCGCCCTGCTGCTCCTGACCGGCAAAGGTGTGGCGTGGTTCGTCCTCGCCGCCCTGCTCCAGATCTTGGCCGCGATCAAGATGCACGGCCCGCTGTTTCTGGCCGACTGCCCTGCTCTTTCCTACGGGCGCCTTCAGCCCGCAGCCACTACCGCCCTCATCTACGGCTTTCTCAGCCAGATCGGCCTCGCGGTCGGGCTCTGGATCCTCGCTCGTCTTTCGCGCACTAAACTGGCCGCTGCCCCGTTCGTCGTCTTCGCGACCATCCTTTGGAACATCGCCGTTTTCGTCGGCATGTTTGGCATCCTCTGCGGGGCGAACACCGGCTATCCGTGGCTGGAGATGCCCAAGCAGATCCTCGCCCTTTTGACGGTCCTCTCGGTTGCCTTCACCCTTTCCGGCCTCCTGACCGCGGCCCAGCGCGAGGAACGCGAGCTGTTCCCCGCCGCTTGGTTCGTCATCGGTGCGCTGTTTGCCTTGCCTTGGATCCTCGGCACCGCCTCCTTCACGCTCCTGTTCCAGACGGTGCGCGGCGCCGTCCAGCTCAGCGTCAACGCCTGGTTCATGCACGCCTTCACTTGGCTTTGGCTCGGCTTCCTCGCCATTGCCGCGCTGCTGTATGTCGTGCCCCGCGTGTCCCGGACGGAGCTCCACAGCCGATCCTCAGCCGCTTTCGCCTTCTGGCTCTTTGCCCTGTTGGCGGGTTGGGGCGGATTGATGGCTTCGGCTCCGCTGCCGCGCTGGATGGTCAGCGTGAGCGGCACGGCGAATCTCCTCCTCTTCGTTCCCATTGCCCTGATCGTCCACAACCTCTGGAAGACCATCGCGCCCCGGGCGGCGGACGACGATGAGGCGCCCTCGCTGAAGTTTGCCCGCTTCGGCATCCAGTCCTTGGCCGCGTTCGGCCTGCTGTTGGTGGCTTTCCATGCCCCCGCGCGCAACTTGGACCTCGGCCTCTCCCTCTTCCAGCCCGGCCTGATGAACCTCTTCTTCATCGGCGTAGTCCTGCTGGCCTTCCTCGCTGCGCTGAACCTGATGATGCCCGAAGTGCTCGGCACCCGGCCTAAGCCGCTCCTCAGCCCCGTCCTCTTCATTGTCCTGCTCGTCGCGCTGGCCTTCACCACGCTGCCGCTCATCCTCGGCGGAATGCGCCAGGCCGCGCTCTGGGCCGACCTCTCCAAGTCCGCCGCCGAAGTCAGCCGCGGCCTCAACGGCTTCATCGGACCTTCCACGCTGGGCTATATCATGCTCCTCGTCGTGGCGGTCTTCCTTGCCTTGAACCTCGTTGGCTCCATCAAGGCCGCCTGTCTCGAATGCTGCGGCGGCGAACAGAACGCTTCGGCCAAGAAACGGAAATGAACCACGTCACGCTCATTTTTCTCGGCCTGCTCGTGACCTTTGTCGGGTCCTGGACGGGCATGGTCGTGGCCCCGCAGATCCAGCTCGGCCGCCAAGTGCCGATGGGGCAGATGCAGCCCATCGGAAAGCCACCCATCGACGGCGACGCCGGCGAGATCTACCCTCAGGCCCGCGTGGGCTTGGCGGAACAGGGACGGCAGCTTTACCGCAAACACGGCTGCTATTACTGCCACAGCCAGCAGGTCAACGGCTCATCCACCGATCTGCAGCGCTGGACCAAGGACGGACGCTTCAGCGTCCACCGCGACTATCTCTTCGACCAACCCGCGCTCTTCGGTCCCCAGCGCCTGGCGCCCGATCTTTCCAATGCCGGAGCCCGCATGGCCGATCCCACCTGGCATCTGATCCATCTCTACGCGCCGCAGGTGCTCGTCGAGAAATCCTCCATGCCGCCGTATCCCGAGCTGTTCGAGCGCCGCACAGTGGACCCGAAGTTCGGTCCTTCGCCGGAGGCCTTGCCCCTGACCGACGAGCTCCGCAAAGCCCTGCCCCGAGCGCTTCGTCTGGAAGCCAACCAAGAGATCCTGCCAAAGCAGGAAGCCAAGGCGCTCGTCGCCTATATCTTGAGCCTGCATCAGAATGTGAACCTCTTCGAGGCTCCCATGTATGCCCCGAAGACCAACTCCGTAGAGGGAGCGACCAACACGGTGGAAGCCGCCGCCAACGGCGAAAAGAAGTAACCGGCGATGAGCGAGTCCAAGTCCAATTCCCCCATCGAACAACGCCGCGAACCCAAGGCCGGCCGCGTCCCGGTGCCGCTCTGGGCGGTCACGCTGGTTGGCCTCTTCACGTTCGTAGGGATCGCGCGCTTGGTGGATTCCGGCGGAGCTTTCGATCCGAACGTTTACGGACCGTTCAAGGATTTGGCCAAGGTCCAAATCGCCCACCCGCCGCCGAACATTCCTCCGATCATCATCGAAGGTAAGAAGCTGTTCGCGAAGAACTGCGCCGCCTGCCATCAGGCCAACGGCCAAGGTTCGCCCCCATTGTTTCCGCCAGTGGCTGGTTCCGATTGGGTCAACGTCGAAGGACATGGCCGCTTGATCCGCATCGTCCTCCATGGACTGCAAGGACCCATCACGGTCAACGGCAAGGAATACAACAACAACATGCTCGCGTGGAAGGACATGATGAACGACCAGGAAGTCGCGGCCGTCGTCAGCTACATCCGCAATGATTGGGGCAACAAGGGCACGTTGGTGACACCCGAAGAAGTGAAGGAGATCCGCGCGAAAGAGTCCGGCAAGTCCGAGCAGTGGACCGCAGCCGAGCTGTTGGCCATTCCGCTTCAATAGTTGCCGCAAGCGGAGGAGTAGGTTTTTGGGCAGCCCTAACCGGCTGCCTTTTTCGTTTCCAGGACGGGCATCGCAGGATTCCTCCGCTGCGCCCTTGCTCCACCGCTCCGTGGCTCCTTAAATCCGCCCCGTGTCATCCAGCATCGTAGCCGTCGCCAACCAGAAGGGCGGCGTGGGCAAGACCACCACGTCCGTCAATCTCGCCGCCTGTCTCGCCGTCGCCGGCAAACGCGTTCTCCTGCTCGACCTCGACCCACAGGCCAACGGCACCAGCGGGCTCGGCTTCGAGAAGACCGAGGGTGCCTCCTGCTACCGTGTGCTGTTGGGCGAAGGCGCGTTGCCCGAGAAGATCCAGGCCACGGCCTTCGAGCGCCTCGACCTCATCCCCAGCGAGCTGGATCTCTGCGGCGCCGACATCGAGTTGTCCCGCCAGGAAAACTACCTGACCCGTTTGAAGGATTCGCTCCGGCCGATCGCCGAGTCCGACCGCTACGACGTCATCCTGATCGATTGCCCGCCGTCGCTCGGCATCCTCACGCTGAACGCCTTTGCCGCCGCGCATTACCTCCTGGTTCCCCTCCAGTGCGAATACTACGCGCTGGAAGGCATCTCCATGATCACGCGGCTCTGGAACCAGCTCCGCGACTCGGGGATCAATCCCACGCTGGAACTGCTGGGCGTGGTCATGACCATGTTCGACGGCCGGACGAACCTCTCGCACCAGGTCGTCGGTGAGGTTCGCCAGCATTTCGGCGACAAAGTGTTCGAGACCGTCATTCCCCGCACCACGCGATTGGCGGAAGCCCCCAGCTTCGGCAAGCCGATCATCCACTACGACAAATACAGCACCGGCGCCGCTGCCTACGAAGTGCTGGCCGAAGAAGTGGCCAAGCGGCTGGGAATCTGAAGCGATACCAGCGTTCTTGGGCCGCTCGCTCGTTAAACGTAGAAATCCTGCCGAAGCATCGCCTGGAGGCGATAGACGGCGAGGGTGAGTTCGGCGAAGGCGGCGGCGGTTTCGTCGCGATCTTCTAAGGAACCCAGCTCCCCGGCGCGGAAGCGGCGTTCGGTTTCCTGGTAGCGGAGGCTCAACGCTCGTTCTTTCGCGTGGTTGCCGAGCTGTTGGAGCCCTTGCCTCACTCGGTGAGCCTGAGATCGCGCGGCTTGGATCAGGGCCGCAGCTTCGGTCGCCGGACGTTCACCGGCGGTGACGGCTTGGAGCAGACGGCACTCGAATTTGCGGCATTGCTGCGGTCGGTCGGCATAGACGCGGCAGCGGCAATCCGCGCCCAAGGCTACGCAGGGCTGGGCGAAATCTGGTCCGGGAACAATGCGCAGGCCTGCCGATTCCAGCGGGGCGACGGGGTCGGTGGGCGCAAGGCGGACCTTGGAGAACAAGGTGCCATCGCAGCACAGGCCGCAGGAGCAGCAGAGATCGGAGGCGTTGGTGGGCGCGGGGTTCACGGCAACAAAAAAGCCCCGGTTTCCCGGGGCTTGAGCGACGGAAAACTCGGTCATTTCAGACGATCAAAGATCTTCTGGAGCTTTTGCCAGTCCTGCAAGCCGCCGACCTTGGCCTGCGCATCGGCCACGATCTGGGCCTCGTGGGCGTTCTTCGTGCGGCGCGGGTTGTTGTAGAAGATGCCGAAGTGGCCGGGCATTCCCGTGTCGGCCAGCTTGTAGGCGGCGTATTCGTCGGTGATGTCGTGTTCCTTGGGCACTTCCGGGAAGGTGCCGCCTTTGCGCGGCGTGGCGGAATCGAACGCGCCGGGGTGGAACTCCACGCATTCGCTCAGGCACTGGATGAAGCTGAAGCCGTCGTGCTCCATCGCCGCTTCCATCATCGCGAGGACATGGTTGGGGTTCGTGGAGGTGGTGCGGGCCACGAACGTGGCTCCGGCGCTGATGGCCTGTTTGACCGGCAGGATCGGCCGGTCGCCGCTGCCCCAAGTGTCGGTCTTGGACTTGTAGCCGACGGGCGAGGTGGGCGAGGTCTGGTTCTTGGTCAGGCCGTAAACTTGGTTGTCCATGACCACGTAGGTCATCTTGATGTTTTTGCGGGCGGTGTGGGTGAAGTGGTTGCCGCCGATGGAGAAGGCATCACCGTCTCCGCCGAAGACGAAGACATGCAGGTCTGGCCGGCTGAGGGAAACGCCGCTGGCGAACGGCAGGGCGCGCCCGTGGATGAAGTGCGCGCCGTGGGCCTGGACGAAGTAGGGGAAGCGGCTGGAGCAGCCGATGCCCGCCACGGTGGTGATCTTCTCGTGCCAGAGCTTCTTCCGCTCGATGAGCTTGAAGTAGAGGGCCAGCACGGAGAAGTCGCCGCAGCCGGGGCACCAGGTGGGATGATCGGCGGAGGTTTCCTTCTTGGTCAGCGGTTTGCGGTCGGTGTCGGCCAAGGGCAGCACGGCGGGCAGGCCGTCGGTCTTGGTCGTGCGGGGCAGGACGGCGAAGGGGAGACTGATTTCGCTCATGGTCGGAGAAATTGGGGCTGCGGAGTTGCGGTTCAGGACTGGCTGGCGGCCACGGTGGCGCGGGTGCGGTCGATGATCTCCTTCACCTTCCAGGTGAGGCCATCGACCTTGGTGATGCCCTTGATCTTGGGATCGGCGTAGCGGGCGCGGAGAACGGCGGCGAACTGGCCGTAGCCGTAGAAACCCTCGTCGTTCATCTCCACCACTAAGACGTGGCGGAAGCCCTTGAAGATCTCCTCCACGCCGTTGGGCAGCGGATTGATGTGCTTGAAGTGGAGCGAGGAGACGGCGTCGCCCATCGCGCGGAACTTGTCCACGGCTTCGCGGATCGGGCCTTGGGTGCTGCCCCAACCGACGAGCAGGATCTGGCCTTCGTTCGGGCCGTAGGTCTTGGGCGTGGGGAGCTCGGAGGCGAGCTTCTTGAGCTTGTTGCGGCGCTTGGCCGTCATCTGCACGTGCAGCTTGGGAGAACCGGTCGGATGGCCCAGTTCGTCGTGTTCGAGTCCGGTGACGACGGGATATTTGCCGCTGGCGACGCGGGTGCCCGGAGCCAAATGGCGGGTGACGCCGTCCGGCGCGGAGAGGTCGTAGGGCTTGTGGTCGGCCACGGCGCTGTAGTCGGGCGAGATGTCCTGGAAGAGCTCCTTCAGGTTCGGCTCGACGAAGGCCTCGATGCGGGTGGCGATGCCCTGGTCGGTCAGGATGAAGACCGGCGTGCTGTATTTGCGCGCGATGTTCACCGCTTCGATCGCGGTGTAGAAGCAGTCCTCCACGCTGGCCGGAGCAAGCACCACGCGCGGGCTGTCGCCGTGGCCGCCGAAGCAGGCGATGTTGAGGTCCGATTGCTCGACGTTCGTCGGCATTCCAGTTGAGGGACCGCCGCGCTGGACGTCCACGATCACCAAGGGCATTTCCGCCATCGACGCCCAGCCGATGGCTTCGGTCTTGAGCGAGATGCCGGGGCCGGAGGAACCGGTCACGGCCACGCGGCCGCCCCAGCTCGCGCCGATGGCCATGGAGACGGAGGCGATCTCGTCCTCGCACTGCATGAAGGTGCCGCCGTATTTCGGAAGCTCTTTGCGGAGCAGCTCCATGATGTCGGACCAAGGGGTGATCGGATAACCCGCGCCGAAGCGGACGCCGGCGGTGATCAGGCCGTAGGCGAGGGCTTCGTTGCCGTTCATCACCACCTGCTGGTGGCCTTTCAGGTCGGCGTGCTGGAACTGGTAGGTCTTGAGCAGATTCTGCAGCTGGTGGCTGTAGCCGGCCATGAAGCAGGTGATGGCGGTCTCGGCCACCTTGGGGTCCTTCCCGGCGAAGCGCTCGTTGATCAGCTTCTTCAGCTTGTCGAGGTTCAGGTCGTAGATGCGGGCGAGGAGGCCGAGGGTATAGACGTTCTTGCCCTTGTCGCGCCCGGTGCCGCCGATGGCCTCGACGGTGAGGGAGGAAATGGGCACGCCCACGTGGCGGTATTTCTCCAGGTTCTCGGGCTTGAACTCGGTGACGTGGTCGGAGTCGTAGAGGACGATGCCGCCGAGCTTCACGGAATTGAGGTGGCCCTCGTAGCTGTGCTGGTAGAAGGCCACGAGCATGTCCGCCTCGTCGCCGGCGCTGAGCACCTCGCCGGAACCGATGCGGACCTGGAAGATGGAGGGGCCGCCGGAGATGGTGGCGGGAATGGTCATGAAGGTCATGACCTCCTGCTCGCTGCGCCCGGCGAGCCGCGCGAGGAAACCGCCGATGGCCTGGATGCCGTCCTGGGAATTGCCGGCGATGCGGATGACTGCTTCCTGGATGTGGGTGATCTTGGGGGAACCGCTGGAAGACTCGGCGGTCGATAAGGCGTCGCTCATGGTGTGGGACAAAATTCGCCCCGATAAATGGCCACGGACCGGGGTCCTGGGCCGTTGATATTGGGTTCGCGGGCGACGCTAACAGCGGTCCTAGACGTGTCAACGCCCGCTTGGACAGGCGCGAAAAACTTCGCTGTTTACAGGCCGAAGACCCCCGTTACTGTCCTGCGGCAAGGACTCCCAAATGAAGAAAATCGAAGCCATCATCAAGCCGTTCAAGCTCGACGAAGTGAAGGAAAGCCTGACCTCCGTCGGCGTCGAAGGGCTGACCGTGACCGAGGTGAAGGGCTTCGGCCGGCAGAAGGGCCACACCGAGATCTACCGCGGCAGCGAATACACCGTGGACTTCCTGC
>CBFGQE010000013.1:0-16239 GCA_965650815.1 uncultured bacterium | reverse complement strand
TCCAGCGCGTTCGTGCCTTCGGTGAAGATGCCCGAGAAGCCGGACGAAGTTGTGCCGCGGTTCTCCATCAACAAGGAGCGCGTGCCGGACGGGCTGACCAGGCGGAAACTCAGATCGGAGAGGCGCGGATGGTTCACCTTCAGGCCCACCTGCATGTCCACGATCCGTCCCTCGTTGGTCACGGTGAGGATGGACTTGGTCAACGCGTCGTCGAGGATCGGCGCGGAATTGGTCTCGCCGGAGACCGGGCTGAACAGACCGTCCAGGATCAGGTCCAGGCTGAACCGGTAGGTCACGGTGATGGGGAACGGGTTCGGGTTGAACAGGCCGGCGAAGTAGATGGTCGGCCGCAGCGGGGGAATATCGCCCCGGCTGATCGAATTGGTCCCGCCCGGAGGAACAATGTTCGCGTATTTGTCGTATTCGAGCTGGTTCGGCGGCACGTCGGCGCGGAGATAGGTGTCCACCGGCCCGGGGGCGCTGCCGTCGTAGGTGATGATGAGGTTGAGGCGGTCGGCTTCGGGCGGCACGTCGATGAAGTCGTAATACCAGCGGCCCGGTTGGATCGTGACCGTGATGTTGGTCGTGTTGTCGAGCTGCGGGTAGATCTTGAGCGTGGCCCGGTCGAGGCTTCCCGTGTGGTTCAGGGAATTGTCGATCACGGTGAAGACCCACGGCTGTCCGGCCCGGCCGCCCCAGTAGTCCCGCAGGGCTCCCGGACCGTCGGGAGGAACCACGTTGAGAAGGTCGCCGGAATCCGAGTCGTCGTAGATCACGACACGGTCTCCCGGAGTGTCGTCCAGGTTGAAGCTGTGGTTGTTCAGCGCCACGTCGAGGCGCTCATGGGTCAGAACACCGAAGAGGTCGCCGAAGTTGTCGTGGTAGAAGTCGTTCGTGACCACGACGCGACGGATGATGTCGGGCACGCCGTAGGTGAAGAAGGCCACGAACTCGATGCCCGGATCGTCCGACGTGCCGTCGGGGATCACCAGGTTTCGGGGAAAGCCGCGGACGATGAGGTTGCCGTCCTGGTCCCGCTCGTTGAACGGCTCGTCGGTGGCCACGGCGAAGAGGTTGAAGTCGGACGCCTGCTGGTCCTCGGCCTTGACGCCGATGTAATAGACGTCGCCGCGCCGCGAATTGTTGGTGGTCAACTGCTCGGTGCCGCCGCGTTGCAGCGACTTCATGGCCCCGGCGAGCGCCGCCGGGTTCAGGTTGGTCAACGCGGGGTTGGTGGAGACATACAGGTCGATGTCCGCCTCTTCACCGGCGCGCTGGCGCGAGAGATTGGGCGGGAGGAACGTGAGGAAGCCGACGTTGGTTCCCTGCGACGCGGGGTTGGTCGGGTTCACGTAGTCGTTGGTGAAGACGTAGAACCGCCACTGGTTCGCGATGCCGCCACCGGGACCGACGGGGGCGAGCGGCGACTGCGCGCCAACGCGCTGGCCGACGAGCGGGACGGAATTGCTGATCGTCAACAGCGTCGGAGCCGCCTGCGTGAAGAGGGCCGGTCCACCCGTGATGGAGAACGGGGAGGACAACGCCGTGTTTTCGGTGGAGATGACGAGGGCGAAGTCCTGCTTGGTGCCGTTGGTCTGGGTGTTGACCGCGTTCACGTTGACCCGCTTGCCCCGGACCACGACCACGTAGTTGGAGCCGGGCTGGGCGGGGAGATAGACGTTCTCCACGTTGTTGACCGTGTCGCTCAGGTCCAACGGTGAATTGGTCGAGGTGGCGAGGGTGTAGCGGCTGCCGGACTCGAAGTTGTTGCCGAAATAGACCTGCCTGGTCTGGAGGTTGGTGACGATGAGGTCGAGGTCGTTGACCAGCTTGGCCGCGACGCGCGGATTGCCGGGAGGATCGGTCCACACGAGGCTGATGCGGATGGGGCTCTGCTGGGCCTCCGCCGAGAGGGTGACGGTGCGGGCGAAGGACTCGCCGGTAGCCAGGGCGTTGGTGGTGCTCTGGTCGAAGAGCCGGACCGGCCAGGCGGTTTCCGGCAAGGAAGCCAGGCTCGCCGGCAGGATGTTCGTCAACCGGGGCACACCCCAGCCCTGGTGGTTGACCAGGCCCTTGGGGTTGTAGTCGTAGTCCAAGGCCCGGGCGTTGCGCGCGCCGTTGATCAGCAGGGCCTTCATCATCGCCGGGCTGTTGGTGCGCTGCAGGCGCTGCTCAAAGAACTCCTGCATCAGCGCCAACATGCCGGACACGACGGGCGCGGCCATGCTGGTGCCGGATTCGTAGCGGTAGTAGGGGCCGAGCGGCTCGTTGAGCGACGAAAGGACTTCGGAATAGTTGCCGCTCTCCGGTTCCAGGATCGCAACCACGCGCACGTCGTAGTCCACGGCCACGGCGTTGGTGTTGATCTCGGAGTAGTAGATCAGGCCGGTCGGGAGCTGACCCGGCACGCTGAGCACCACGCGGGTCACGCCACGAATCTGGGTCGGCGGGTTGTTCGCTCCGGCCGCGATCAGGAGGGGCGGTATCCCCTGCCCGGTCTGGCCAATGGGCAAGGCCTGGATGATGATCTGCGTGGCCTGGGCCGGCACGAAGAAGGAATGCGTGTTCGTCTGGCCGGGCTCCAGATGCAGGTTCTCCAAGTCGGAGAACTGGTAGTTCGCGAGGCTGTCGGGCTCCACGTAGTTCGTGGCCCGGGTGGAAACGACGAACGATCCGGGAGCGACGAGATCGGGCTTGTAGCGGCCGAACTCGCCTTCGAGCCCTACACCGGTGTTGCCCCGGCTGGAGAACCAAGCCACCTGCGAATCGCTGTCGGTCTGGGCCAGGAACTCCGCGTTGGTCACGCCCGCGTTGATCACCTCGTTGGTGATCTCACGCAACTGCTCCAGCGCGCCGACCGAGATGACGTTCTTGGCCGTGGCTGGGGAAAGGATGGTGTCGGGCGAGCCCGTCGTGGAACCCGGGTCGCTGTTGCCGCTGTTGCCGGCGGCGAAGACGAAGAGCACGGGCTGGGAGCCGGACCGTTCCGGCAGCGCGTCGCGCGTCGCGGCGTCAAAGCTCGCGGAAGCCGCCGTGTAGTCGTTCGCGCCGCGATAGCCCCAACTGTTGTTCGAGACGAAGATGTTCGTCCGCGCGGTCGCCTCCTGGAGGGACACGTCGGAGGACAGCGGGCCGGTGATGCCGTCGATCGGCAACGGATAGATCTTCGCGCCCGGAGCCATGCCCCGGTAGTTGGCGTTGGTCACGGAGCCGAGCGCGTTCGTCGTGGAGGGAAAGCTCGCGCCGGAGGTCACGATGATGCCCGCGACGTGGGTGCCGTGGCCGTCGAAGTCGCTCGTGATCGGACCGCCGACGCTGTCGAGGAAGCCGGATTCGATCACCCGCCCGGTCAGGTCGGGATGGCCCGCTTCGACGCCCGTGTCGGTGACGGCGACAACGACGTTGGTGCCGGAGAGACCGAGCCAGTTGTTGGCCGTGGAAGTGTTGGTGGAGATGCCCACCTTGGTCCGGGCGAGATCGGTCAACGGCACGCGGTCGGAGCGCACCTCGACGGACTGCACCGAATCCTCCCGCGCCACCGCCGCGATCATCTGCGACGGACCGCTCACCGCCAGCAGCTCGCCGAAGGGCGAACGCTCGGTGCCTTCCACGCTGAAGCCCAGCGCTTCCAGCGCGGCGGCCGATGCGGCGGCCTCGCCGGGATAGACCGTCACGTTCAACCTGGCCGTGCCCGGTTCGACCGTCGGCTCCAGCACTTCGGCCAACAGTCCCGACTCCAGCTTGAAGTAGGGTTCATAGGCCACCACGGCGGCCACGACCGGATTCGCGCCGAGCGCCGAGGCCACGTTCGCGTGGGCGCGGACCAAGTAGGCGTTGTTCGGCACGTAGGAGACGATCTTCGCTCCGGCCGCCTCGAGCGCGCCGCGGAAGGCATCGGTGGTGGGGCCCCGCGACTGCACGACGTAGGTGCCGGGTTGGCCGAGCGATTTCAGCGATTCCGGAATCGCCAAGCCCCGATCCAGCGACGTGTCGATCAAGGCGTTTTCCAGCAGGATCGCCCGCTCGTTCTGCATCCACCGGGCCATCGGGGCCTCGGTGTTGCTGAGGCGGTGGCGGAAGCGGCCCGTCGTGCTCGCGGGCGCGGCGTCGGTCGCTTCACCGGCCGATGCCGCGGCAACAGCGGCCGGCCGCGACGCGGCGTCGGATTGAGCGGCCACGCCGGAGGCGGGCGCTTTCGGCGCGCGTTTCTCTTCCCAGCGCTTGCCCAGCCAAAGGCAGACAATCGCGCCGGTCAGCGACAGAACACTGATGAGGGCCCAGCTCCTCGAACTAAGATTCTTCATACCACATCTCCAAACGGGTGCACCGGGGGTCAGTCGGTCGGCAATACGTCATATTTCTCGATCACGATCCGCGGTGCCTGCGGCGTCCCATCCACCCGCAGCAGCGTTCGGGTCACCACCTCGCCCGCCACCTGGTAGTTGGTCACCAGGTTGAGGTAGCCGAAGCGGTTCACCAGCGAGGCGTTCGCCGGTCGCAGTGATTGTCCGTAAGTATAGACCAAGTAGCGCGGGCTGCCCAAATGGACCAGCGAAAGAATCCGCCGGGGAATCCGCTCATACATCTCCTCCGTCACGCCGTTCTGCCCCGCCTGGAAGTTCAGGAACGGCGAAGCGCTCGTCAGCTCCGGCGTCTCCAGGAACTCGCCCGTGTAGGTGAACAGACCGCCCTGCGCCTGCTTTGCGGCCCGGCGGGCGTTGATCCCGTCCACGATGCGGTGCAACGCCTCGGACGACGGCTGGATGTAGAGCGCCTCCGTGGAGTTCGTGCCGAAGAGCGTCGGATTGTCCGCCGTGTTGGTGAGGACCTGGACGCCGCTGAGCACGGCCGACCAGCCCGCGTAGTCCGACTGGTTGACCGAGAGCAGGCCGCGCGCGGCGTTCTCGCTGGGGGCCGTGGTGAACAGGTCCGGCAAGCGCCAGTCGTTCGTGGGATGGCTGTAGAAGGAGCCCGCCCACTCGCGCCACTGGTTGTTCGGGGCCACGCCGGCCTTGAGGTAGACCGTCTGCCATGGCGTGCCGCGATGGATGCGGCCGATCTCGCCGAGGCTGGCCAGCTTGTTCGTGGGGAACTCCCAGTCGTCGGACTGCCGGACCATCGGGTCCTTCAACGACGCGACATGGGCAAAAGGACCAATGTCTTCTTCCGACCAGGGCATGTAGCGCCGGTTGATCCTCCCCAAAGTCGCCTGCGGGATCTGTTGATTCAGCGTCGTCAGATTCAACCGCCGCAGCGTCGAGCCGGGCAACCGGCTGAAGCTCAAATCCTCTCTCGTGGTCGGATTGCGAGGGATCAGATCGTCCCTCGTGTAGTGGACCAAGGGATCGTTCGCCTGCATGGCCCAAACGCCGACATACGCGCCCAAGGCATCATAGGCGGCCTTCTGGTAAAGGATCTGCGGTGGTAGGCCGTTGCGGGGAAAGTTCGCGTTTTCCGGCAGGCCCAAGAACACCGCCAACCCGTTGGCCGACATGTCGCGCTCTTGTTGGGTGGTGTTCACCTCGGACCAATCGGGTTCCACGGCGAAATCCGGGTTCTGCCGGGCGAGGTTGATGTCGATCTGCCGCTGGATGCCGCTGAGCCCATCCCACATGGACGGCGTGTTGGGGAGGGCGCTGCTGGCGTTCCTTCCGGAGATGGCATCCGTCATGTTGGTATAATAGACCGTCTCCAAGGAGACGTAGTCGATGACCCGGTCGTCCGAACCCACCTCGTTGGCCGCCGCCAAGGTCCGGTTTTCACCGCCGTCGATGACGGTCACGCGCAACCGGTTGGTCACGGCCACGGTGAAGATCGGGGTGAGGAGTGTGGTGTCCCGGTAGGAGGCCGTGCGGGAGTTGGTGGAGCTCAGAGGGAGAAACTGCCGTTGGTTGAAATGGAAGATGCTGTTGGACAGCGCCACCATATTGGTCTGGATCGGAATCCGGAACTCACGACCCGGCCAATAGCGCTGCGTTTCGTCCGGGTTGTCCACAGTCAGTTCCAGACGACGTCCCGCGAGGTTGGTGTAGGCCAGCGCGATGACCGGAGTGTCATTCGGGTTCCTCCGCGCAAAGATCGTGGTCGAGCAGATGTTCGTCACCTCGATGCGCAGCGGGCGGGTGTAGCCGTTGGTGTAGCTGTTCCAGAGTTCGACCGCCAACTCGTTGGACAAGTCCGCCAGCAACTGCTGGTTCGTCACGGAGGCGGAAGTCTGGTTCACGTTCTGTTTCCAGAACTCCAGTTTGCGCTGAAGCCTGAACCGGGAGAGAAACTGGACTTCGTTGAGGTTCGGCAGCCCCTTCTTGGCCCCGACCACCATTGGCACTCCCAGCAGGACGCGGTTGGTCAGGACGACGTTCCGCGCAATGCCGCTGGCGACGAGTTGTTCGGGCGACACCTCGGGCAAACGGCGCGGGTTGCCGGGCGTCAGGATGTCGGCGTTCTCCACCAGCGAATATCCGGAAATGCGGATGCGGCCGTTGCTGTCCACGATGAAGTGCGGGCGGAAGACGCTGGGTGCGGCGTTGGTGGTGGTCGCATCGTAGAGGTTCGCGGCCACTTGGAGGAGGCGGTGCAGGCTGGAGGAATAGACGCCGTTCGTGGCGGGATAGAGCGGGATGTTGGCGATGCCGAAATTGGTCGGAACCACGATGTTCTCGAACATCGGGTCGCCGTTGTTGTTCGTGGTCAGCGCCATCTTGAGCAGCCGGTCGGCCACGTTGGTGAAGAAATCGACGGCCAGCCAGTTGGTGTAGGCGCTGGTGAAGGCGTTCCCGTTGGTGTCGTTCTTGTAGTTCAGGTGGAACCGGCCCTCCAACGCGGGAGGAGCGGACACGGTGGCCTGCGAGAGCAGCCGGTAGATGCCGTGCCGGTCCATCGTGGCCCGGCTGTTGCCCATCTGCTTCAGGCGATTGACGAAATTGGGATACCTGTTCGGGTCGAAGTTGAAGAGCTCTTGGATGTCGCGAAGTTCATTCGTGCTCCGGCTGCCCGCCCAGGGCTGCGTGGCGTCGTCCTGCCACGGGCGGTCGTTCTGGTTCGCCGCGACACCGCGCGCATAGGAGTCGATGCCGTCGGAGTTGATGGCGTTGCGCACTCGCAGGCGTTCAGGATTTTGAGAACCCAGGATGTCCTGCGCAGGGGCCAAATCGTTGTAGTTCCCATCGTAGCGGTAGCGCAGAAGACTTACGGCGTCGTCGAACGCCGCTCCACTGTTGGCAGAGGATCGATTGGCTACCGTAGCAAGGCTCGGGCGGAAGTTATAGGCAACCGTCGAATAGGTATTGGAGCTGAGATCCATCAGCAGGCCGGCGTAGTTGATCTCGTAGGCACCGACGCCCTGATTGCGATTAAAGCCGTCGTTTCCCGGTCCCATGCCGTCGTCCAAGCCCGTGTTGCCCTTGGCGTAGTTGTGCAGCGTGTTGAGGTCGAGGGACTGGCCGACCGGCAGCACCATGTAGGCGAAGCGGCCCACGCCGCGATTGGTGCCGGAGTGGTTCAGCGCGGGGTTCTCCAGCACCCCGATGAATTCGGGATCGCCGGGAACATCGACGACCTCGGGGTTGTTGTCCTCGTCGAGGATGATCTGCCCGTTGAAATTGAGGTTGGTCTGGGCCCCGTTCGTGTCGTAGCGACCGTTGCGGTTGAAATCGACGTAGAAGCGGAAGTCGTAGGGATCGTTCGGATTGTTGCGGACGTAAACCGGCAGACGCGGATCGTAGTAGAGATTCGTCTGCATCTGCAGGAACTGGTTCACGTTCCCGACCTTGTCGTAGTTGACGTTGGTGTAGGAGCTTTGCCCCATGTTCGCCAACGGGTTCTGGTAGCTGCGGGAGACGAGCATCCCAGTGGCGAGGAGGTTGGTCTTCTGGCGGACGAGGGCGGCGATCTCGGCCTGGGCGCGGGACAGGCCAGCGTCCGCCATCAGCTTGGCTTCGGCCTGGGTGATGGTCAGCGTGACGGACTGGCGTTCGCGGCCGGAGAGCGCGAGAAAGGCGACCGCCAGAAACGTGATGACCGAAAGCATCAGCAGCGTGACCACGAGCGCCACACCGCGCTGGTAAGAAGATCTCATCAGTTGCCTAGACTAGCGGCCACGCGGATCGGAATCCGCTGCCGGAACAGGTGAATCTTGCCGGAGTTTTCGCCCAAGAACCGCCGGAGATTGGCGGTGTAGGCCACGCCGGTGCCGGGCAGCGCCCGGGCGCGGATGACGGCCTCGGGCTCGAGGATGCCGATCTCGATCTCGACCGCGCTGGGCAGCTTCTTGCCCCGGAACGCGTAGTAGGGCACGGGGTCCGGATCGTCGGACTGGAAGATCTGGAGGTCGGTGACGTTGGTCTCCCCGAAACGGAAGCCCAAGGAGTCGTAGGCGATGACTTTGAAGTGAACCACGCCGTCGATCACCCGGCTCATCTGTCCGGCCTCGACCAGGTCGCTGTTGTAGATCGGAGCTTGGTAGCCATTCACGAACCGGCCGAAGAAATTGGTGCTGTGGAGGTGGACGGAGTTGGTCGTGTAGCGGTAGAGCGCCCCCATGAGAATGGGCGTCGAGTTGAGAGAGTTCGGCGGATCGCTGGGATCGAGCACCCGATAGCCGATGGCGCTCCAGTCGTCGGGTTTGGTCAGGAAGAAGGCTTCTTGGAGGAAGAGTTCCTGCACGGCCCCACCCGCGCCGGGCTCAAGGATCGTGGCCGGTGCGTTTTGCGGCCAGCCTTTGAAGGCGGAGTAGAAGTTCGTGTCCCATGAACGCCCGCCTGCCGCGATCTGCTCGAAGTCGCGTCCGACGAGATCGGCCGCAGCGCGTCCACCCTCCAAGACGTCCACTTGGCGCAGCCCGGTGACGAAGACCTTCTGGGTCTGGTCGAACATCAGCATCAGACCGCCCATGATGACGATCAGCAGGGTCACGGACACCAGGATCTCCAGCAGCGTCAGGCCGCGGCAGCTTCTCCGGGTTCCAATGGTGGGCTGAAGGTTCATACGGGCAGGCACGGCGGGTCAGAAATCATTGGGACGGGCGAAGAACGTCACTTCGTTGGGATCGCCGTTCGCCAAGGGCGGGCTCACGATGCGGCCGCCGAACTCGGTGCGGAAGACCTGCTCGGATCGGCCGTAGATCTCTCCCAGCGGGAAGCGCTCCAGAAACTGGGTCTCGTTGTCCGCCCAGGAATTCACCGGCCAGACAAAGCGCAGGCTGACGGAGTTGAGCTTGGGCTTGAGGTTCGCATCGGTCGGCCCGCCGGGCGGATCGGCGCTGTCGGGCGCGGCGAAAACCTGGGAGGCGACCACGTAGCGGAAGGCGAATTCTTCCAGCGTGGCGGACCGCTCCACCGCCGCTCCGCCGATCGGCCGGAGCACCGTGAGGAATTCCAGCAGAGGGCGCCCGATGGATCCACCGCCCGCAGCGGGCACCTCCAGCACGGTGCCGACGGGCGTCGAGAGCACGCCGACGATGTTGCTGGCGGATTCGGACAGAAAGTTCGGGGAGATCTGGACGGGCGGGAGCCGGTTGCCGAAGGGGTCCAAGGTCACGGCGTAGATCGCGGCGACGTTGTTGGACAGGGCTTCGACGCCCTTGGCTCCGGAGCGGATCGCCTCGATGAGAAAAGGGCCGTCCTGGCTGACGAGCGTGTCCTCGCGGTTGTTCTTCTGGATGGTCAATCCCTGGGGCAGCACGCCGACGATGGCCACGAGCGCGAAGCCGATCACGGCCAAGGCGAGGGCGATCTCCACCATGGTGAAGGCCGCAACGGAATGCCGGATGGAGGGCGACGGCTTCATTCGAGTTCGGGACGGTCCACACGGGCCCGGCCGGTCAGCCAGTCGATGTGGATGCGGTTGTAGGCGTCCTGCAGGCCGGGCTTGGGCTCGGCCTTGGCCACTTGGCGGATAGGATTTTTGTCGCCGTCCCTCGCATAGGTCACACTGCCTCGCACCAAGGGGATGACGGCGTCGTAGAAGACGCCATTGGCGTTTTGTTCGGAGACCAGCTGCCCGCGACCGTCAAAGGCGATGTAGGAGAGCTGCGCGGTGAAGGAGCTGCCGGCGACGGAAACGGGGAACAGCCGGTAATCCAATGGCCGGGTCACGTTGGAGTAGGGAGGGGAAAAGCGGGCGCCCGGCGGAACCAGCTTGGCCAGCTTGGCGGGCTCGATGAAGACGCCGGAGGGCAGATACCGCCATTCGCCGAAGTAGTTCAGGTTCGTGGCTCCCGGCTGGTCGCCGACCTTGCGTTGCGCGTAGATCCCATAGCCAGTGAATTGGCCGAGGTAGAGGTTTTCGAGGGCGCGCTGTTCCTTGGCCGTGAAGGTTCCCGGAGGGGCGAAATCCGTGATTTCCGGTCCGATGAAGGCCACGTAAACGGTGGTGCGGTTGGCGATGGCCAGATAGCGCGCCTGGGCGACATCGTCGAGCATCTGCCGGGTGGCGGCGGCGATGGTGTTCGACTCGCCGAAACCCCGCATCGCCGGCATGCCCAGGGCCGCCACCACGGCGATCAGGCCGATCACCACCAGCAGCTCGACCAGCGTGAATCCGGAGCTCCCCCGCTCTGCGGAACCACGGGCCATCGGGAAGTTGGAAGACGCGGAACGCATCGGATCAGTTCTTCGTATCCTTCCAGCTCAGGATGTTGTCGAAGTTGTCGGTGCCCTTGGCCGTGTTCTGGGTCGCGTTGGCCTTGCCGTCCGGGCCGAAGGACCACGCCATGACCGGTGCGTTGAGCTCGAAGATGCCGGGACGGGTTTCGGTCAGGCCGTTGGGGGTGCCGTTGTTCGGAGCGGCGAGGGAGTAGAATCCGTCACGCGCCTTGCCGTCGCCGTTCAGATCGAGGGTAACGATGTAGGGATTGCCCCATGGATCACGATAGACGCCGTCGCGGCCGAGTCCGGCGGAATTGTCGCCACCGGCGATCTTGGTCGGCGTGAGGTAGGGGCCGAGCTTCCGGGGATTACGGGCAAAATTGGTATTGCAGGTGGGCAACCCGTCTGCGAAGCGCTCGACGTTCATCAGAATCGCCATGAGTTGCCGGTTGTTGTCGGAGTAGGAAGGATTCCCGGCCGACCTGATGTTCGCGGTGCCGAAGGTGAAATCGGGGGTATTGGCCGTGACACGATCAAAGGCCTCCTTGGGCGCCGGGAGACGGCTGTAGGCGGTCTCGTATGCCGTGCAAGCGCTGACGATGTTCTTCATGTCGCTGCGCGCCGCCTGTTCCTGGACCTTCACTTTGCCCCGGGCCAAGACGGGAAGGAGAATGCCGGCCAAGATCGCAATAATCGCGATCACGACCAGCAGCTCGATCAAGGTGAACCCTTGGTTTGTCGGCGGGGTCTTGGCGATGCCGGGCTTGGGCTTGTTGGGCTGCTGGCCCGTGGGCGTCTGCACCCCGATGGGCTTTTCCCAACTTACGGCCTGCCAGCGGACGGGCAGACGGATGCAGGTGGTGGAACGGCGAAGGTCTTGCATAGGGTTACTCCTTCCAGTTGCCGATGATATTGGTTTTGCCCTTGATCAGGATCTCGGCCCAAAGATCGTAGGAATTGGGGTTGTTGGTCGGATTGGACGAATTGTAGCGCCAGACGTTGACCGGCGCACCGCCGACCGTGAAGGGGTTTGGTCCTTCGACGGGCACCACGAACAGTTCGATCTCACCGCCCCGGACCTGAACCAAGGTATGGTCGCGGTCCGAAACATTTTGGAGATAGGTCCGCACATCCTGCTCACGGGCCTTGGAGTTGACGATGCCCTCGGTGTTCAGCACCGCCTGAAGAGAGGCTTTGCTAACGGCTTGGTTGAGAGAAGGAATCACGAACTTGTCGCCGCTGGGGCTATTGGTAGTGCCCAGCAGCTCATAATAAAGGGGAGAAAGGCGAACATCCTTCGTATTGGATGCGTCATCCGGCGGATACACCCCGATCTTGCCTTTGTAGGCCGCTATGGCGGCTTCGAGTTTGCGCAGTTGGCCCTGGACTCGGGCCTTCTTGGCCCGCTCCATCGCCGGTCCCACCAGCGACATGATCATTCCAGCCAAGACCGCAATGATCGCGATCACGACCAGCAACTCGATCAGGGTAAATGCGTGGCGTGCGCGCTTCATCGGAAACCTCCGCCCGTCCGGCTCTGGTTCGCGTTCCGGCTGTCGCGCAGCTCGTATTCCAGGCGCTCGCTGAGCCACTGTTTGATCATGCTCTGGTAGTTGAGGTAGCGGGACCGGGCCAACCGCTTGATCCGGGACAACATCCGTGGATCGAAACGGAGAGAAATCGACACGGAATCCCCGATTTCCTGGGATGAGGCCACGGCCGACTCCATCAAACGGACATCGATCTTGCTCTCGGCCCAGAAAGCGGCCTCGGCCTCTTCCCGGTCGAACATCGGGACTTCTTCCCACTGTGAAATCACGTTCATGACGACTGCGACAACGCCTGGTTGACCTTGCGGTTGTAGAAGAAGAGTTCCTCAGGCTCGAACGGGCGTGCATGGATGACGCGCACCTGTTTGCCATTGGTCTTGTAAACGGCGAACACGCCCTGCCCGGATGCGGCCATGCCGAGATTGAAAAACCGGGCCTGCACGGAGAAACGCGGGGAATCGGGCATCAAGCGGACGGCAAACGGATCTTCAAAGGATTCCTCCACATCGGAGAGGCTCAATGAATCGCTTGAGGCAAACGGTGGGCTGTTCCAGTCAAAGTCCATTCTTCAACGCATTTGCTTGGGCTTGGTATGTGCAATGTATTCACCAAGCACCCACAAGTGTCAATCGGAATGAACCCGGGCTCTTGCAGAAACCTTTATTCGCCACCGCCGCCTCCGCCGTCGCTGCCGAGGGAGTCCATCAGCTTGATGAGGGGCAGGAACAGGGCGATGACAATGCTGCCGACGATGATGGCTAGGAAGACGATCATGATCGGCTCCAACAGGGAGGTCATGGCCGCCACGGCGTTGTCCACCTCTTCGTCGTAATTGTCGGCGATCTTCATCAACATTTCCGGCAGCGCGCCGGTCTGTTCACCGACGTCCACCATGCTGATCACCATCGGCGGGAAGACCTTGGAGGCTTCGAGCGGCGCGGTGATGGTCTCGCCTTCCTTGACGCTCTCATGAACAGCCATCACGGCCTCCGCCACAACCATGTTGCCGGAGGTTTCCTTGACGATGGTCAGCGCCTGGAGGATCGGCACGCCACTGCTGACAAGGGTGCCCAAGGTCCGGGTGAACCGGGAGATGGCGACCTTGCTGATCACCGGCCCGAGCGCAGGCATCATCAGCTTGAAACGGTCGAAGATCCGGCGGCCCTGCTTGGTCATGACGAGCAGCTTGAACAGGATGAAGACAGCGACCACCGACAACAGCGTTGCGATGAAGTGGTTCTTGATCGTGTCGCTGATCTTGAGCACCAGCTGGGTGAACTCGGGCAGCTCTTGGCCGTTCAACATGCCGGCGAAGATCTCCTTGAACTTCGGCACCACGACCACCATCAGGATGCCCATGATGACCACCGCGACCAACAGCACGGCGACGGGATAGAACATCGCTGCGACGACCTTGCCCTTGATCTTCTCGGCCTTCTCCATGAATTCGGAGAGACGTTTGAGCACGACTTCCAGCACGCCGCCCAGCTCGCCGGCTTTGACCATGTTCACGTAGAGGCGGTTGAAGACCTTGGGGTGCTGTGCCAGCCCTTCGGAGAACGTGCTGCCGCCCTCGATGGCGGTGGAGAGATCGTTGATGATCCGCTTGAGCGTGGGATTTTTCTCCTGCTTCTGGAGCACACGAAGGCCGCGCAGCAGGGGCAGACCAGCCTCGACCAGTGTCGCCAACTGGCGGGTGAAGACCGTCAGCACCTTGGGTTTGACCTTCCCGCCGAGTCCGGGAATCCGGATCTCCATGGAGCTCAATCCGCCCTTGCCTTTGCCGCCCTTCTTGCCGGTCGGAGACACCTTCTTGACCCCGGGCTTGGCCTTGTCCTCCACGACCTTGGTCGGGAAGTAGCCCATCTCCTTGATGCGGGTGATGGCTTCGTTCTGATTCGCGACGTCGAGAGTGCCCTTGGTCTCCTTCCCGCGTGAATCCATCGCTACGTAGCTGAACTTGGGCATAAAACTCCCGGAATTAGGTGTATTTGACGACTTCTTCGATTGTTGTATCACCCTCGAAGATGCCCCGCAAGCCGTCTTCCCGGAGGGTGACCATGCCCAGCTCGATGGCCTTGTTGCGAAGAACCATCGTCGGGGCGCGCTCGTTGATCATGTTGCGGATCGCTTCGTTCACGACCAGCAGCTCATAGATGCCCTTGCGGCCCTTGTAGCCATTGTCGTTGCAGGCGGCGCAGCCCCGGCCGTAGTAGAACATCTTGTCGCCGATGTCGTGCGGGGAGAGGTTCAACAGGGAGAGCTGGTTTTCGGTCGGCTCGAACGGAGTGCGGCACTTCTTGCAGATCGTGCGGACCAGTCGCTGCGCCAGCACGGCCATCAAAGAGGAGGAGATCAGGAACGGCTCCACGCCCATGTCGATCAAGCGCGTGACCGCGCCGGGCGCATCGTTCGTGTGCAGGGTGCTGAGGACCAAATGGCCGGTGAGCGACGCCTGAATGGCGATCTGCGCCGTTTCCACGTCGCGCATTTCCCCCAGCATGATGACGTCCGGATCCTGCCGGAGGAACGCCTTGAGAGCCTTCTGGAAGGTCATGCCGACGGCGTCGTTCACGGCCACCTGCATGATGCCCTCGATGTCGAACTCCACGGGATCTTCCGCCGTGAGCACCTTGATGTCGGGCGAATTCACCTTCCGCAGGCAGGAATACAGCGTCGTGGTCTTGCCGGAACCGGTCGGGCCGGTCACGACGAAGATGCCGTTCGGTTCCTCGACCGCCTTGCAGGTGTAGTCATAGACCGGCTTGGGCAGGCCGAGCGAGGACAGGTCCAGATTCACCGCCGAGCGGTCCAGGACGCGGAGCACGACCGATTCGCCGAACTGAGTGGGCAGGGTGGAGACGCGGAGGTCGATCTGTTTCCCGTCCAGATTGACGGAAATGCGGCCGTCCTGCGGCAAGCGGCGCTCCGAGATGTTCAGGTTCGACATCACCTTGATGCGGGAAACCACCGGCAAGGCCAGGTCGCGCGGCGGCGGCGCCATCTCGTAGAGCGCGCCGTCCACGCGGTAGCGGATCTTGAACTCGTCCTCGAACGGCTCGAAATGGATGTCGCTCGCCCGGTCCAGCACCGCCTGCTTCAGCACCAGGTTCACGAACTTGATGATCGGCGTCTCGTTGGCCAGATCGTCCAAAGCATCCAGACCGCCCGCGCTCACCTGGGCCAGTTCCTTGGCGATGCTGGAGCTGCCCTCCATTTCGTGGATGGCGTCGGAGACCGAGGTCGTGTCCGGCCCGTAGCGAGCCTCGATGACCCGTGCTATCTGGGCCGGATCGGCCACGACGACGGCGATGTCGCGCTTGAGCAGAAAGTTCAGCTCGTCGATCCGGCTGGGATTCATCGGATCGGCCACGGCGAGCTGGATGGTCGTGCCGTAGTCGCCCACGGGAACGACCTGGTGCATCCGGGCGGTGGATGCGGGAATCTGGGCCAAGAGCTCCGGCGTGAGGTCCAGCTGCTCCAGATCGACCACCTCGGTCCCGAGGCTCTCGGCCATGATCAGGAGCTGGGTCGGCAGATCGACGAACCCGAAATCCGCCAGCACCTGGCTCACCGATTTTCCGGTCCGCGCGCATTCCTGGGCGACCTCCTCGAGCTGCATGTCGTCGAGATAGCCACGGGCTCGGACCAGCTCGACCAGGGGATCGGAGTAGATGTCGGACATCGTCGTCTAGGGGTTCAGGCTTGCTTGGGGGCGCGGGCCGCTTGGACGGCAAGGGCCGCTTCGTGTTCCTGCAGTTTCTGCATCATCGTGGTCGGGTCCTGCGATTTGTTGATCGCCTCTTCGCGGGAGATGATGCCCTGCATGTATTTCTCCGTGAGGAACCCGTCCAGCGTGACCATGCCGTATTTGGCACCGGTCTGGATGTCCGAATTGATGCGGAAGGTCTTGTTGTCGCGGATCAACGCGCTGATCGACGGCGTGTTGATCATGATTTCAAACGCCGGACTCATGTTGCCGCGCGTATTCGGCACCATGCGCTGGCAGATCACGCCCCGGAGCGTGCCGGCGAGCTGACGGCGGATCTGCTCGCGTTCGTGCCGCTCGCGATGGAGCGCTACTTCTTCGCGTGCGCCAAGCC
>CBFGQE010000012.1:0-16692 GCA_965650815.1 uncultured bacterium | reverse complement strand
CGCATCCAGCAGGCGATCCAATGGGACAGTAGCAAAGCTCGTGGCGGAGTCGCTCGCCGCGTAGGGGATGACCAGTTGGTCTCCGTGGAGGATCGCTCCGCAGGTATAGAGGACATTGGGCACATAGCCATGTCGTTCGTCCTCGGAAGGACTGAGCAACGGCTCGCGCAGTCGGCCGATGACCCGGCTCGGATCGTCCAGGGCGAGCAGGAAGGCCCCGAGGCAATACTTCCGCATGGCGCCGACGCCGTGGCTAAGCACCAGCCAGCCGGCCTTGGTCTCGATGGGAGAACCGCAGTTGCCGATCTTGATGCACTCCCACGGCCAGGCCGGAGAGAGGAGGATGTGCGGATCGCGCCAGAACCGAACATTGTCCGAGAACATCAGGAGGATGTTCTCGTCGTCCTGTCGGGATAGCATGGCGAAGCGGCCGCCGATGCGGCGCGGGAACAGGGCCATGCCCTTGTTTCTCACGCCAGGCCCGTTGAGGGTGCCGAACTTGAACCGCACAAAATCCCTCGTCTCCAGAATCTGCGGCAGGGTGATCTTTCCGTCATAGGCGGTGTAGATCGCGTAGTAGGTCGAGCCGCCTTCGTCGTCCACGAAACGCACGAACCGCGCATCCTCGATGCCGTTGCTCTGGCTGGGAACGAACGGAAAAAGAATCCGTTGCGAGATCCGGCTCGTCTCCGCGAAAGCCGCTTCGAAGTTCGATTCGGCCAGCATCAAAATGCCCCGCGCGGCGCGCGTCGCCACGGAGTCGTTGATGTCCGCCCCCAATCCGGAGGCCAGCAGCACCTGGTGGAGCTCCTTGAGCGTGAAATCGTCGTGCAGCTTGGCCAGAACCCGTTGGCAGAAGTCGTTCTCCACACCGGCTTCCTGGAGCTTGTTGGCGAAAAGCCCCTTGGTGTAGGCGGCGTTCGGCACGCGGTCCGCCTCCCGCGCGAAGGGCACCGGAGGATCGAGCACCACCCGGTGCCGCGCGTTGATCGTGCCGGTGCGGAAGGTGATGGAAGAGATGTGGCCCTCGCCCGTGGCCCGCAGGCTCAGAATGAAGCGCAGCGATCCCGGGGGCAGCCCGGACTGATCCGGGTGCGGCACAATGGATGGGTTGAAGAGCGCGGCCGATTCCGGCGAATACTCGTGGCAGAAATGTGCGCCGATGAGCCCCTCCTGACCGGGCGTCGTAGCGGTGCCCGGTTCAAGGTAGATGGCCACCTGCGCGAACCGTGCCCTGAACCGCACCTCCAATCCCTCGTGCCTGTCCGCGAATTCACCCAACAACCGGTCGAGCTGGCAGGCGACCTCCTCCCGGGGCAGGGCCATGATCCGGGCAACGATCCGTCGGGTCAGTTCGTCCGTGCTGGGGCTGAACGGCCGCAAAAGCACGCGCGTTGGATCGGGTTTCAGAACAGGCCCGATGCGTCTGGCATGGAGTCCGGGACGAGAGTGGAGAGTCATGGGTTGGGGGCGGTATGGGCGGCACGGGCTGCATCACTCGGCGGAGGTTTCCTGGAAGCTGGTGAGAGAGTTCTGCAACGTCCGCATCTCCGCGAGGGACAGGAGGAACGAGAGGGTGGATTCGGCGCCTTGGTTTTGGCTGAGACGGTCCATGTGCAGCCCGTCACGGCAACCGCCGGTCGAGGCGTCGTAGAGAGCGAGCCCCAGGTCGTTCCGCCCGAGGAACCACTCGAAGGCTCGGCGGGCTTCCAGGACCCAGAACCGGTCCGTCGTGGCGTGATACGCCTCGATGCAGGCGGAGATGGTGGCGAGCGCTTCGACGGGCTGCTGGTCGAAGATCGCCCGTTCCTTGCCGCGCTGGAAAAAACCGTTGGACCCGACCGGCCTGAATACCCCGGTCTCCGAGATCTGGAGCTGGACGAGCCAGCGCAGAGTCTTCAAGCCGAGCTTCAGCATCGGTCCGTTGTTCAGGCGACGTCCGTTCAGGATCATCGCCTGCGGCAGCCGGGCATTGGCGTAGGAGACGATCTCTTCATACCAGGGCCATTCTTCCGAGGCGGCGTCGGCGTAGCGCTGCATGAGCCGGTCCATGAGCACATCCCGAATCTGGGCCGTCCGACGGTCGCCCCCGAACCGCCCCAGGTATTCGTCGATGCCGAGCAGGGTGAACGCCCAAGCCCGAGGAGAGACAAATTCGGCGGTCAAGGGCAACGCCTGCTCGAAGAGCCGGGCGGCGAGCATCCGCAGACCCTCTTGGTCCGTCTGCGCCGTGCAGAGGCCGAGCGCCCAGAGCGCGTGTCCCTGGCAATCTTCCGAACCCACCTCGTCCAGCCAATCGCGTTCGAAGCCCATGAAATTCCGGAAACGTCCGGTCTCGGGGGCAAAGGCGTGGTTGAGGAACGCGGCGAAGGTCACCGCCCTGGACGCAAGCCGGGGCGAGTCGTGGCCGATCTTCGGCAGGATCAGCGCCAACACCAGCGCCCGGGCGTTGTCGTCCGTGCAGTAGCCCTCGGCGAAGTTGGGCACGTTGAAGGTCGCGTGCTGGAAGATGCCGGTCGAGTCGCTCATCCGGAACAGATGGTCCAGTCTCAGTTCGGGCAACTGGTCGGGCTGTTCGTCCAGCGTCTTGATGGCCGGCGATCTACGTCCGGCGAAGGCGTGGTCGTTCCTGGCCTGGGCAAAGGAATCGACATGCCGTTGCGCCACCCGGCTCCAGACCGTCGCGCGTCCCAGCTCGTAGGCCCGTTCGCGCATCGTGCGCCGCAGAACCTCGTCCCCCAGCAACGCGGTCACGGCTTTCGCGATGGCGTCGGCGTCGCGGAAGGGCACGAGAGCCCCCCGCCCGTCCGCCAGCAGCTCCGCCGCGTGCCAGTAGGGCGTGGACACCACCGCGTTGCCCGCGCCGAAGGCATAGGCCAGCGTGCCCGAGGTGCTCTGGGACTCCGTCAGATAGGGCGTGAGGTAGATGTCGGCCGCGCCGATGAACCGCATCAGCTCGTCGAGCTCCACGAAGCGGTTGAAGAAGACGACGTGCTTCCGCACGCCCAGATCCTTCGCCAGCCGCTCCAGCCCCAGCCGGTAGGCCTCGCCCTCGTCGCGCAGGAGATTCGGATGGGTCTGGCCCAGGACGATGTAAACGACGTCGGGGAACTCGCGGATGATCCCGGGCAAGGCGCGCAGGGCGTATTCGATGCCCTTGTTCGGCGAGAGCAGGCCGAAGGTCAGCAGCACCTGTTTGCCCGCCACGCCGAACTCGTCCTTGAACTGCTCCGGGTCGGCGAAGGGCATGTCCGGGATGCCGTGCGGGATCACGTCGATCTTCGCCGGCGGGACTCCGTGGACCTCGCGGAGAATCTCCGCGCCGCGTTCGGTCATGACCACCAGCCGGGTGGAGAGCCGCACCAGCTCGCGCATCACCCGGCGCTGTTCGGAATTCGGCTCGCGCAGCACCGTGTGCAGCGTGGTGACGATCGGCATGCGCAGCTCGCGCAGCAGCGCCAGCAGATGGCTGCCGGCTGGACCGCCGAAAATGCCGAACTCGTGCTCCACGCACACCACGTCCACGTCCGCGATGTTCAGATAGTCCGCGGCGCGCAGATAGGAAGTGAGGTCCTGTTCGGCGATCTCGAACCGCACCTCCGCAGGGTAGTCGTAGCCTTCGGCGACGTCGTTGACCGGCACCACCGGGCATTGCATCCGGGGATGTTCCGCCGCGACCGCGCTACGCAGATCCGTGGTGAACGTGGCGATGCCGCATTTCCTCGGCAGATAGTTTCCGAGGAAGGCGGCTTTGCGGATGGCGGATGGATGCTGCATGAGACGGGTGAAGTCATCGGCTGCGGATGGGGGCTTCCCGGGACACCGGGAGCGCGGTCCGCTTAAACGCCGGCGGCCAGATCGGCCAACAGGTGGCGCGACGTCCGGGACTCCTCCAGAGCGTCTCGCACGGCCGCCATCAATTGAACCGGAAGAAACGGCTTCCAAAGGAGTCCGGCCAGTCCCAGCGCCTGCACCTCCATCGGCATGGTTCCGGACATCATGATGATCGGCAGGGTCATCCCGGCGGAACGCGCCTTCCCGATCAGTTCCATGCCCGTGAGCCTCGGCATGTCGTTGTCCGTGATCAGGAGATCGTAGCTGTCCGCGCCCCGGCTCGCGGCCTGCAGGACGTTCCACCCGTCCTCGCCGTCCGCGGCCTCGTCCACCCGATGGCCTTCCCGCCGCAACACGGTCATGAAGATCCTGCGGATGTCGATGTCGTCCTCGACCACGAGGATTCGGCTGCGGCGGACGGGGGCGCTTTGCATGGGCTCAAGTCGGGTTCAAAGGCGCGGTTCCGTCGCCTTCGGCGGGCTGGTCTCCGGCGACGACGACCGGACTGGGATTGGTCCCCGTGTCCGTCGCGGCCTTCTGCGGAGGCGGCGTCTCCACCAAAACGGAAGGATCGAAGGTTTCCCCGAGAAGCGTCAGCTCCACGATCTGCTGCGGCAACAGGCCAAGGGTGTGGAGACTTCTCCCGCTGTCGTAGTCCCACAGCCAATAGCGGTTCAGTCCGTCCCCGGAACCGCCGCCCGGACCGTAGGACAGAGGGGCGCAGATGAGTTCGAGCACGCCGCTGTCCGCCTCCGAATAGAACTTGATCCAGACCTTTTTCCGGTCACGAACGGCCTGGGTGAAGTGGGCATGGTTGGAAATCATGGCGGGTGGCTCCGTGGCTCCTGTTCAGCGGGCCTGGGGCACCCGGACATTCGCGGCTTGGCCGAGGACGCCGAAGGCCGAGAGCAGCCAGAGGACCACGGCGACAACCACCACGATGTTGATGATTTTCTTTATTTTCGCGTCCATCGGGATGTAGCTGTTGACCAGCCAGAGCAGCACACCGACGACGATCAGGGTGATCACGAGTGAGATCAGCGACATGGGACACCTCCGGAGCAGGACCTGGGACAGGGGTTCGTTCTCATGCGACGACGATAGTCTTGAGCCTGGCAGGGAGGATATGGGGTGAAACCCTACCCGGCGTGGGACGATGCCGGTCAAATTCGCCCAGCGGTCAGTCGTCCTGTCCGGAACGTCCCCGCGTCGCCAGATAGCCGATGAGTGCGCCGACTCCGAAGGCGACCAGTGCGGCCTGATAGGGATGTTCCCGCACGGCTGCGTCGGCCGCCTTGGCCTTCTTGACGGCGCACTCCTTCAGCTCGGAGAAGGCTTCCTTTCCGCTGTCCAGGGCGATGGTAAGGCGTTTCCTTGCTTCGGCGAGATGATCTCCGGCCACGTCGGCGGAGGCAGTCAGGAGCGCTCGGGTGTCTTCCATCAGTTGGTTGAGATCGTGGTCAGGGGACAGTTTTTGTTCATTCATGGTCTCGGGTGGCTGGGTTTGGTGCGGGCCGGTAATGGCATTGCTCGTCAAGGGACTGACTCGCTCGCAAAGGAGGGCACCGATCCGAAGACCGGTGCCCGTGGGTTTTAGAGAATGTGTTTGCTGGTTCCATGCGGCATCTCAGGTGCAGCCGCGCAGGAGAAACACGATCAGGAGAACTGGTCTCCAGATCGGTATCAGGCCGATACGAGAGCCTTCTTGGATGCAGCTTTGGCTTTGGGAACCTTGGTCGCTGTTTCGTCCGCGACCTTGTCCTTGCCGTCGCGGGCCTCTTCATTGTTGCCGGCCCGAGCCAGCTCCGTCAGCGCCTGATCGGCGGCCTTCTCCTGGTCGAGGATCTCTTTCAACAGCTTCGCGGCCTTTTTATGGCCGAGCATTCCGGCCCACTCCTGCAGACAGCCGTAGGAGGCGATCTCGTAGTGCTCCACCTTTTGGCCGGCACAGATAAGGGCGGCGTTGATGGCAGGTGAATCCTTGAACTCCGCCGCGATCTCGTCGGCTTCCTCCAGCAGGCCGACCGTGGCCTCGCACTTTTGGCCCTTGGCGGGCTCATTGATTGATTTGAAGACGAGTTCCAACGATGCGATGTGGCCGGCCGTCTCCTTCAGATGGTTCTCCAGGGCTGCTTGCAACCGCGTGCAGGTGGCGGCCTTCACCATTTTCGGCAGCGCACGCGCGATGCGTTGTTCGGCATCATACATGTCCGCCAGTTCATCGAGGAAGAGGTCTTTGAGTGATTTCATGGTTGATGGGTGGGTCCGGTTTTGGGTGGAAAGAGACCGGGGCGCGTCCTAGTTTCCTTGTTTACGGCCCCGGAAGGGTGCGATCCAGTTAGAGGCGGGTGCCATGTGGAACGGCCGTCGTGACGTCGTGAGCCACCATAGCTTTGGGTGGAATCTCCTTGGGAGCGGTGGCATCGCCCGTGCAGCAGATGTCCTGGGCACCGGCCTTGGTGAAGATCTCCTTGGCCCGATTGATTTCCTCGGAGTTTTCGGTGTGGACCGAGAGGAGGATGTTGCCCTCCTTGATCTTGCCCTCGTAGCGCTTGGCCTCGATCTCCGGGATGCCCATTCCGATCAATCCGCCAGCTATGCCGCCCACGGTCCCGCCAATGGCTGCTCCGCTAAGCGCCGCGATGATCGGGCCAGCGGCGATGAAGGGTCCGACTCCTGGAATAGCCAGCGCACCGATGCCGGCGATCCAGCCAAGTGCTCCGCCAACCACCAGGCCGGTGCCGGCCCCTGCAACCGCGCCTTCCGGTGCCTTGGTGCTCTTCTCATGTGCGAAGTCACGTGTCGTGCTCTTGTCCGGAAACAGAGCTGAGATGTCGTTGTTGGAGAAGTTCGCAGCCTTCAGCTGATCGACGATCTTATCGGCGTGGTTGCGGGATTTGGCGATGCAGAAGACGGATTTTTTGGACATGATAGTGGTTCTTTCTAAGGGGCGAATGGCGTGGGGACTGGCAGATGAATTGCGACGTTGCGGGTTCATTTCACTTCGAGCTGGTTATCCACGTTTTCGACCCGGACGGCGCTGATCGCGATCTGGCCGATTAGGCGTTTCTCCTCGGCAGTATTGACCGGTCCGCGCAGCGTGACGCGGCCGTTGGAGGTGATGATCTTCACGTTCTGGCCGTTGACGGACATCTTCTCCGTGCCGATGACCTCCTTGCGAATACGGGCGGTGGTTTCCACATCTGCCTTGCTGTTGCCCTGATTGAGCGGGGTCAACGAACGGTCGTCGCGGTCGCGGACATTGCGCCCGGTGTTGTCGGCTTCGGCCGTCGTGTTGGTGGAGAAGTAGGGTTCGACCTTGTAGCTGCGATACACCTCGCCGGCATAGCCGGGCTCGCCGAGATCCGGCCACTCGTTGGCCTTGAAGTGCGGCGCGTCGCTCAGCGCCTGCTTCGAGGCGTCGAGCCGGAAATTGTCCCGCTCCATGTCGAACTCCAGCGCGGAGGGCGGAACGGCGCTCAGCTCGTCGCCCATCCCCAGGAATCCGCCGGAGGAGAGGATGACTGCGACGATGCGGCCGGCCGGGAGATCCACCATGAGATCCTCCACCTTGCCGAGCTTCTCGTCCTGGCGGTTGAGGACCGACAGGCCCATGAGCTTGCTCGCCCTCCGGATGTGGCCGGGCTTCGGCCACGACTGGTGGGCGACGGACTTGCCCATCGGGCGATCCTTGTTCCAGGCGCCGTCCGTTTTGCGCGCCTCTTGCGCGTTGCGGGCGGCGACCGTGGGTTTGGCGTCCTGATTGGCGGAGGAGGAGAACCAAGCCGGTTCGCCATAGTGGGAATAGACCTTCGCCACGTGGTTCGATTCGCAGCACTCGGCCCAATTCGACATCTCGAACTTGGGCGAGGCGGCGAGCTTCTGCGCGTCCGCGTCGAGATGCAGGACCTTGTTGGTGACGTCGTGGTGCAGCGCGCCGGGCGGCACGGCATGGAGCGTCTGCCCGATGCCGACGATGCCGCCCGTGGCGAGGATGACCTGGACGATGCGGCCGGACTCCACGTCCACCGCGAGGTCTTCGATCTTGCCGAGCTTCTCGCCCTGGAGGTTCTTGATCTCCATGCCGACGAGGTCGCTGGCCTTGGCCGCGTTCAAGCGGTCCATCCGCTTCATCGAAGACGCGCCTTCTCCGAACTGCCGGTCCGCATGGCTCGCTTTGGAGCCGTTGGTTTCCCGGGCCAGGGCCGAGAGCGCCATGATCGAGGCGACGGAGGCACTGGCGATGATACTGAGTTTCGTTTTCATGATTTGGGTTTTTGTGAAGAACACCTTTCTTCTCACTACCGCATCATGGGCGGGGGGCGTCGGCGCGTGCTATGGGGTGTAGTCCTATGGGGAAAAGTCCTGACTTCGGACAGGCGTCGGAGCCGGTTTCCTCGCGTGTGGACCGGCCGGGACGAGGCGGCGTCGGCTACTCCTGTTCATCGTCAGCCGCGAACGCCTGGTCGGCCAGCGAGTCCAACGCGTCGAAATCGATGAGGAACTGCTCGGCAGCGGACGTCTCCAGCGGCAGGACCTTGCCTTCCTTGGCGCTGTATTTCATGCCGGGCCCGATGACGGTGATGCCGCTTTCGCCGATGACCTTCAGCGGAACGGCCGAGCCCTTCTCCGTCACGTGGGTGCCGTCGGCGGTGATGATGTAGCGGCCCTTGCCGCCGCCGCCTTCCACCACCGCGCGGCCCGCCTCGTTGCGGATCTCGAACGCGCTGCCCGGCACGAGGGACCGCACGACGGTGAAGATGCGGCCCGCACGGACGGCGAGGACCGTTTCCATGGCGGGAACGCCGTTGCTCATGTGGCGGGCCATCTTCTCGAACTTAACCTCGCTGTCCGGCTGGAGGCGCACCGTGGTGCCGATGCGGCGGAAGAAAAGATCGACGTGCGAATCCGCACCGGTCCGGACCACCGCGCCCTGGTTGAGGACGAACTGCGACGTCTTGAAAATGGTCCGCGGCTGCCCCGGCTGGAACCGGGCCAGGCGATAGACCTGCTGGGCGTCCAGCTTGAGAAAGTTCGTCCCGTCCCGGGCATACGTGCCGTTTCCGCGGAGGGCGATGAGGACGGCGTTGGGCACATCCTGCTCTTCGGCGACCGCGCCCTTGGCCTCAGCCCTCGCAACGGGGTTGGTTTCTCCGGTCTGTGCGGCGGCCCACGCGGTTCCTTCCCACCAGACAAGACCGGCCACGCAAAACGCCAATGGATTGATCATGGACGGCACCCTACGGATGAAAACCGCCGCACAGCATGGGGTCTTCACCCCATAGCCCACCGGGACCGACCAACGCAGCCTGCCGAAGTTGCCGGCCATCACCGGCGCGACCTGCCATGAATCCATCCTTGCACGACAGCGCGGAGCACGACGCCGGGGACTCTCCTTCGCCCGGCGAAACTCGTCCTTCTGCGCCGGCCGCCAGGCCCGCTCCACCCATAAAGCCCCTCGGCCCTCGGACTGAAGAGCCGAACCGACCGCAGATCCGCGACAATGTGTTCGACCGACTCAGCCTCGTTCGTCGCGCCTCGCGGAATTCCTCCAAAGGCAGCCCATGATCGACTTTGCGCCCACGGATCTCGCTGGCCACGGACTGTCCGTCCCGATCGCCTTCCGGCTGCGCGGAAAGAACGACGGCAAAGTCTCCGTGCGTCTCTCTCTGGTTCATCCGAAATCCCCGGGCCCCAAGCGGACGCGCGTTGGTCGCAGCCGTGTCCGGGCCGTGGCGGCGAGTTCGATGCGGGCCGTCCGGCGGATTAAAGGATTGTAGAGGCGTCTCCAAAAGGGGCTTCATGCATGAGCTGGGGAAAGCCCCGCGATCCCGGATGAACCCAACCCCACGTCGCCCCAAAGGCAAACCCGCCAAACCGAGCCCCAGGCCCAAAACCACCCGCCCGGTGTTTCCCGTCGTGGGCATCGGCTCCTCCGCCGGCGGCCTCGAGGCGTTGGACCAGTTCCTGGCCCATGTCCCTTCCGGCAGCGGTTGGGCCGTCGTCGTCGTCCAGCATCTCGACCCGACCCAGAAAGGGATGATGCCGGAGCTGCTCCAGCGCGTCACCCGCATGAAGGTGGTGCAGGCCAAGGACCGCACGCCGGTCAAGCCGGAGCACGTCTATGTGATCCCGCCGAACAAGGACATGTCGCTCCTGCACGGCGTGCTGCACCTGATGGAGCCGGCGGAGCCGCGCGGCCTGCGGCTGCCGATCGACGGCTTCTTCCGCTCGTTGGCGCTGGACCAGCAGGAGCGGAGCATCGGCGTCGTCCTTTCCGGCATGGGTTCCGACGGCACGCTCGGGTTGCGGGCCATCAAGGAGAAGGCCGGCGTGGTGCTCGTCCAGGACCCGGCCACGGCGAAGTTCGACGGGATGCCGCGCAGCGCGGTGGACGCCGGGTTGGCGGACATCGTGGCGTCGGCGGAGGAACTGCCGGCCCGGATCGCGGCCTATCTGCGGCGGACGCCATTGGTCGCCCCGGCGGAAACCTCCGCGCGGGACAAGAGCGAGAGCGCCCTCGAAAAGGCGATCCTCCTGCTGCGCGCGCAGACCGGCCACGACTTTTCCCTCTACAAGCGGAACACGCTCTATCGGCGGATCGAGCGCCGCATGGGGCTCCACCAGATCGAGAAGATCGCCGCCTACGTCCGCTACCTACAGGACAACTCCCAGGAGCTGGGCCTGCTCTTCAAGGAGCTGCTGATCGGCGTGACCAACTTCTTCCGCGATCCCGAGGTCTGGGAGCACTTGCGCAAGACCACCCTTCCGGCGCTGCTCGCGGCGCGCACGCCCGACCGGCCTCTGCGGGCCTGGGTGCCGGGTTGCTCCACCGGAGAGGAGGTCTATTCGCTGGCGATGGTCTTCCGCGAGGCCGTGGAACAGGCCAAGCCCCGGCGCAACTTCAGCCTCCAGATCTTCGCCACCGATCTCGACGAGGACGCCATCGCCAAGGCGCGCCAGGGACGGTTCCCGGCCAACATCGCCGCCGACGTTTCCCCGGCGCGGTTGAAGCGTTTCTTCGTGAAGGAGGAGAACGGCTACCGGGTGCGGAAGGAGATCCGCGAGATGGTGATCTTCGCCCCGCAGAACCTCATCATGGACCCGCCCTTCACCAAGCTGGACCTGCTGAGCTGCCGCAACCTGCTGATCTACCTCACGCAGGAGGTGCAGAAGAAGCTCATGCCGCTTTTCCACTACAGCCTCGCGACCGGCGGCATCCTCCTGCTGGGCAGCGCCGAGACCGTAGGCGGCCGCACCGACCTCTTCGCCACCGTCAACGGCAAGGCCCGCATCTTCCAGCGGAAGGAATCCAGCCATCGGGCCGAGCCGGTCGAGTTTCCGTCCTCCTTCAACGCCGGACCGCATCTCGAATCCGAGGCCCGCCCGCCGGTCAAGGCCCCGCCCAGTCTCCAATCCGTGGCGGACCAACTGGTTCTCCAGCGCTGCGCGTGGCCGACCGTGCTGGTGAACGACAAGGGCGACATCTTCTACGTCAGCGGCCGCACCGGAAAATACCTCGAACCGGCCGCCGGCAAGGCCAACTGGAACCTCTTCGTCATGGCGCGCGAAAGCCTGCGCTACGAACTGTCGGGCGCGTTCCAGAAGGCGCTCCGGCAGAAGGAAGCCGTCGTCCTCCACGGATTGAAGCTCGATTCCCCGGACGCGGGCCTAGGCGTGGACATCATGGTGCAGCGGCTCGATGAACCAGGACCGTTGCAGGGCCTGGTGCTGATCGTCTTCACCGACGTGGCCCTGCCCGCGACGCGCGAGCGGCAGACGGGCCGAGCGTCGAAGGCCGATTCCCGCGGAGCGCGCCAGGCGGAGCTGGAGAAGGAGCTGCTCCGGGTCCGCGCCGAGTCCCGCGCCACCCACGAGGAGATGCAGACTTCGCAGGAGGAGCTCCGCTCCACCAACGAGGAACTGCAATCCACCAACGAGGAGCTCCAGTCGGCCAACGAGGAGCTGACCACCTCCAAGGAGGAGATGCAGTCCCTGAACGAGGAGCTCCAGACGGTCAACGCCGAGCTCCAGGCCAAGGTGGACGACCTGTCGCGCGCCAGCAGCGACATGACCAATCTGCTCAACAGCACCGACATCGCGACCCTCTTCCTCGATGGCGACCTCAACGTGCGCCGCTTCACCCCGCAGGCGACGAGGATCATCAAGCTGATCCCCGCCGACAAGGGCCGCCCCATCACCGACCTGGTCTCCGATCTCGACTATCCGAAGCTGGCCGACGATGTGCGCACGGTTCTGCGGAAGCGGGCTTCGATGGAGAAGCCGATCGGCGCGCGGGACGGCCGCTGGTTCACCGTGCGCATCATGCCCTACCGCTCGATGGACGACCGGATCGACGGCGTGGTCATCACGCTGGCCGACATCACCGCCGCCAAGATGCTGGAGGCGAAGCTGCTGGCCCAGCAGGCCGAATGGGAAAGGCAGTTCGCCCGGACCACGCCGTTGAAGTCCCTACCCAGGAAGACCCGCACCCGCCGCTCCTGATGGATTATCCGCCGACCCCATGAAGAAGAACCCCGTTCCCACCCCAGCAGGAGCGCTTTTGCGCCAACGGGCGGAAGCACGCCTCAAGGCCGCTCCGGGGCCGGACCGTCCTTGGAGCGCCGTCGCTCCGACGGAGGACGAGGAACCGTTTCGGCTGATCCACGAGCTCCAGGTCCACGAGGTCGAGCTGGAGATGCAGAACGCTGAGCTGCAGGAGGCGCGGGACCGCGCCGAGGCGCTGCTGGAGAAGTTCTCCGATCTCTACGACTTCGCGCCTGTCGGGTTCTTCACCCTCGACGGCCAGGGCCGCATCCTGGAGGTGAACCTTACGGGGGCTGCCGCGCTCGGGGTGGAGCGTTCGCGGCTGATCGGGCGGCGGCTGGGCTCGTTCGTGGACGCGGAGGCCCGGGCGGGCTTCGGTGCGTTCCTCGAACGGACTCGGGCCCAGGACGAACCGCAGACCTGCGAAACTCGGATGGCACGGGCGGACGGCACGCCGTTTTGGGCGGGCCTCCACAGCGCGCCCGTCTTGCCGGGCATAGGACCGGCGAAGAGCCGGCGGTTGGCGCTCACCGACATCACTTCCCGCCGCCAGGCCGAAGAGGTGGTGCGCCTGAACGAGGCGCTCTTCACCACGCTCATCGAGCAGGCGCCGTTCGGCGTATATCTGGTGGACGACCGGTTCCGCCTGCAACAGGTCAACCCCCGGGCGCTGCCGATCTTCCGCAACGTCCAGCCCCTCTTGGGCCGGGACTTCGCCGAGATCCACCGCGCCCTGTGGCCTCGGAAGGCGTCGGACCCGGTCGTCGCCCGCTTCCGGCACACCTTGAAAACGGGGGAACCGTATGTGGCCCCGGAGTTCACCGCGAAACGCCGCGACACCGGCGCGACCGAGTCCTACGAATGGCAGATCCAGCGGATCACCCTGCCGTCCGGCCGGCACGGCGTGGTGGCGTTCTTCATGGACATCACCGCGCGCAAACAGGCGGAGGCGACCCGTCGCGACCTCGCCGTGATGACGGCGTCGAACCGGAGCCTGGAGGAGGAGATCGGCCGGCGGCAGACGGTGGAGAAGGCCCTGCGGAAGAGCGAGCTGGGCCAACGCAACGCCCTGGAGGAGTCGCGCCTGCTCCAGGACCAGTTGCGGCTGCTCTCCCGCCAGGCGCTCTCGGCGCAGGAGGAGGAACGCCGCCGCATCAGCCGCGAACTGCACGACGTGATCGCGCAGACGCTGACCGGCATCGGCCTGCGCCTGGCCAACCTGAAGACGGAAACGGAACGCGATCCCAGGACCTTCTTCCGCGCGCTCGCCCGGACGCAGCGGCTGGTCCTCCGGTCGGTCGGCATCGTCCATGAATTCGCCCGTGAACTGCGTCCGGCGGTGCTGGACGATCTCGGCCTCGTCCCCGCCCTGCATTCCTTCATGAAGGGCTTCGCCGCCCGCACCGGCCTGCGCACCGGCCTGAACGCCTGCGCGGCGGTCGCCGAGCTGGACACGGTGCGCCGCACGGTGCTCTTCCGCGTCGCCCAGGAGGCGCTGAACAACGTGGCCCGCCACGCGCATGCCAGCCGCGTGGACGTGGCCATCGAAAAGACGCCGGTCGGCCTCCGCATGAGCGTGAGGGACGACGGGAAGTCCTTCAGCGCGGGAGACGTCCTCCGCGCGGCCGACGGCAAACACCTCGGCCTGCTCGGCATGAGGGAGCGACTGGAGATGATCGGCGGGACGCTCGGCATCGAATCCAACCGGGCCGACGGCACCGTCATCACCGCGCTCGTTCCCGTGCCACGGCTTCGCGGCAAGGGCGCGACCCACAAGGCCAAGAAGAGCGCCCCCCCCCCCCGCGAGGATCGAGATTTCGCCCCGGCCTCGGCCCTCTCCCAAAAAGCTTCGTCCGACCCAGTTGCCCAACCCCTTTGACCCCGCATGAAACGAACCACTGTCCTGCTCGCGGAAGACCATACGATCGTGCGCGAAGGGCTGCGCACGATGCTGGAGCTGGAGGGCGGTTTCGAAGTCGTCGGCGAAGCGCACGATGGCCGGACGGCCGTCGCCCTGGTCGGGGATCTTCGTCCGGACGTCGTCCTCATGGACATCGCCATGCCGCACCTCAACGGCCTGGAGGCGACGCGGCAGATCCTCAAACTCTTCCCCGAAACCAAGGTGCTCATCCTCTCCGCCCATAACGACCACGCCTATGTGGACAGCGCCATCGAGGCCGGGGCCAAGGGCTTTCTGCTCAAACAGGAATCCTCCCAGGAGGTCTGCCAGGCGATCCGACGGGTGCAGGCTGGCGGCAGCTTCTTAGATCCGTCCATCGCCCGGCGGCTGGACCGGCGCAAGCGGCACACGTTCGGCCGTTCGGCCGAGAGCCAGAAAAAGGCCGCCATCCTGACTTCGCGCGAGGTGGAGGTCCTCCAGTTGATCGCCGAGGGCAAGGCCAACAAGGAAACGGCGGCGGCCCTCGGCATCGGCGCGAAGACGGTGGAGAAACACCGCGAACACCTCATGCAGAAGCTGGACATCCACGACACCGCCGGCCTGACCCGCTACGCCATCGCCGCCGGCATCATCGAGAGCAGCGTCCAGGTGACGATCCAGTAGCCGGGGCCTCTTCCATCCGATCTGCCCGCCAGTTCCCCGGGTTCTGGATCAGGCAAACACCCCATAGCCGTGCAGGCGCCGGCAACGGCAGCATCGCGGCCGGATACCACGGCCCCGCCGATTCCCGGCCATACCAAAGAACCCCAACCCGATTCCCCATGAAGAACTCCCGTCCATTCCCCAAGCCCAAGCTCCAATCCGCCCCCAAAACAGTCTTGGCAGCCGGGGCCGCCCAGTCCGGGAAAACCACGTCTCCGACGCCCCAATCCAAGGACGTGCGCGAAGACCGCGGCACCCGGCAGATGAAGACCTCCCATAACCCCCAAACCCTCCCGCATCGCCGGTGAGCCCCTGCCATGTCGAAAAACTCGATGAAGGAAAACGGCCTGGCCGAGCACCCGGCCGGGATCGGCGCCGTCACCCGCAAGAGGGTTCATGAACGCGCGGTGGAACTGGCCGCGATCGACGGACGCTCGGTCCACGAGGCGACCCGGGCGGATTGGGACCAGGCCAGACTGGAACTGACGGACGATCTGGAAACGAGTTCCAGCGAGGCCGTCCTGGACGATGTGCCCGAATCGGGGAGTCCCGTGCCCGGTTCGACCGGGGCCAAAGTCCCGGTGCCACCCGGCGAGGAGGAGGATGACGAAGGGCGCGGCGGCGCGGAGCGGCTCGTCGCCAAAGGCGTGGCCGGTGCGGCGCACGACCGCCGGATGGAGGCGGCCAAGGCCGCATTCGCGGACAACAAGGACATCCTCTGATCGCTACGGAGAACCCCGGCGATTCCCCATGGGCGGCTCGGTTCCGCCCTCCCGCGCCATCAAAGGATTCCCATGCTCATCAAACTGACCACGGACCGGACGGTGAGCGGAGCGGCGGCGGCCTTGCGGACTGCCGGGATGGCAAATGGCTGCGAGGTGATGCCGGCGCCGAATCTCCCGGAGACCCCCACCGGGAAGGGCAACGGTTTTGCCCGTGAATGCCTGGTCTTCGAGGTCTGGCCACCGCAGCAGGCCAAGAAGGCGCTCGATGGGAACTTGGGCCCGTTGGCCGCGTTGTTGTGCCGGATCTCCATCGGTTCGGAAAACGGCAGGACGGTCTTGGCCACCCTGAAGCCAACCACCCTTTTGGCGATGTTCGAGCAGCCGCATCTGAACACGGTCGCGCAGGAAGTGGAGGCGACGCTCGTGAAGGTCATGACGGAGGCCGCCTCGGCCGGACCGGACCATCCTGCGCTCCAAGCGTCGTCGCCCGAAGGATGCACATCTTCGCCTGAGCCCTCTGCGGAGGCGGTCCGAGCCGTGGTCCGTTGGATGGCCGGATTCCACGCGGACTGCGCGCGCTTGAAGGAGCTGCTGCAAAACCTCGCCGAAGCCCTGGAGCCCGTCCGCAGAATCGGGACAAGGGCAGGTCTGGACGATGGATTCACGGCGGGATGGAACCGTGATTGGCAGCGTCTGGGCGAAGTCCTGGATCGGCTCCTGGAAATCGCCGACCGGCTGGACCGGATCATCGGGAGCAGCGAGAGCGACCGTGTCGCCTCCGCGACCGCCGCCTGGGAAGCGCTTCAGTCCGGAGACGACCAGTTGGGCGAGTCCCTGGGCCGGCTCCGGGCCCAAGCCGCCGTGATGGATCTGGCGGCGAGGAAGGACTGGAATCTCTTGGCCCGCCCGTTGGAGGCGGACCTGGAGAGCATCCACTGCCGCGTCCAATCCCTGAGGATCAAGCTGGAGCTGCTGAAGAAGCGC
>CBFGQE010000011.1:0-17173 GCA_965650815.1 uncultured bacterium | reverse complement strand
CCCGGCAGTTGCTTCACCAGCCGCTTCATCTCCAAGCCCAGCAGCGTCACGGACACGGTGGGGCTGGGGAGGCCGCTGCGTTGGATGAGGTCGTCGATGCCGGTTTCGGTGTCGCTGAGCAAATCGTAGAGCCGTTGTTCGGTGTCGTTCAGCGCGATGGTAGGGAGTTCGCCGGTCTCGGCGGCGCTGGCGGGACGGTTGCTCGACGGGAATAGGTATTCGAACTCGCTGAGGATGTCCTCCGCGCCTTCGCAGAGCTTCGCGCCTTTCTTGATCAATTCGTGGCAGCCCTTGCTGCGCGGGGAATCGATCCGCCCGGGCACGGCGAAGACCTGGCGGCCGTAGTCGGTGGCCATGTTGGCGGTGATGAGCGCGCCGCTGGTCAGGTTGGCCTCCACCACCACGGTGCCGAGGGTCATGCCGGCGACGATGCGGTTGCGGATGGGGAAGGTTTGCTTGTCGGCCTTGCGGTTGAAGGGGAACTGGCTGATGAGCGCGCCGCCGCTCTCGACGATGCGGTGGAAGAGATCCCGGTTCTCCGCCGGGAAGACGAGGTTGATGCCGGTGCCGAGCACCGCAAGGGTCCGGCCTTTGGCTTGGAGCGCGCCCTGGTGCGCGGCGGTGTCGATGCCGCGCGCGCCTCCGCTGACGACGGTGACGCCGATGTGGGCGAGCTGGTAGGCGAGCTTGCGCGCGACGTCGGTGCCGTAGGGCGTGACCATGCGGGAACCGACGAGCGCGATGCCGAGCCGGTCCTTGGTCGAGAGTTCGCCCTTCACGTAGAGGACGATGGGCGGGTCGTAGATCTCCTTGAGCGAGGGCGGATACAGTTCGTCGTCCTGGGTGAGAATGGTGCAGCGGAACTCCTCGATGCGCTTCATCTCGCCGGCGAGATCGACGTCCTTTTCCCAGGAGCAAATGGCTTCGGCCACTTCCTCGCCGATGCCGTGGACGAGTTGGAGCTGTTGGCGGGAGGCGGCGAGGATGGACGGGGCGTCGCCGAAGTGTTCGAGCAGCTTGCGCAGGCGGACGGGGCCGACGTGCTCGATCATGTTGAGGGCGACGAGCGCTTCCTTGGGGTCCATGCGCCGGATATGTCGGGCGGCGCGCGGTCTGTCAAAGGTTGGTTTGCGCGTGGCAGCAGATCATCCACACCCGCCCCCTCCCGGCTGGGCCGATGATTTTCCTTTCTGCCCCGCAGCGGGCTTCGTTTGAATCGCCGGACCATGAGCGACACGCACGCGATGACCACGACGGCCTTTGAACTGCCGGGGCACCGCATTGTCCGTTCGATGGGCGTCGTGCGCGGCATCGTGGTGCGGTCGCGGTCGGTGATCGGCAATCTGGGCGCGTCGCTCCAGACGATCTTCGGCGGCAACATCTCGATCTACACCGAGCTGTGCGAACGGGCGCGGGACGACGCGTTCCAGCAGATGCTGGCGCACGCGGCGCAACTGGGCGCGAACGCGGTCGTCGGCGTGCGCTACGACGCGAACGAGATCGCGGCCGGCGTCACGGAGGTCCTGTGCTACGGCACGGCGGTGTTTGTGGAGCGGGCGTGAGCGTAGGATCGAGCGGACGATTACGATCAAGATTCAGAGTGCGATTGAGAGAGCGGGACGTGGTTCCCGAGGCAAAGAACCGTTCAACGACATGGCCAGACATTCCAAATGGGCGAAGGTGAAGACCTTCAAGGGCGCCATCGACGCCAAGCGCGGCAAGATGTTCGCCAAGCTGTCCAAGGAGATCTTCGTCGCCGCCAAGATCGGCGGGGCGGACCCGGACATGAACCCGCGCCTGCGGGCCGCCGTGCTGAAGGCGCGGCAATCCTCCGTGCCGGCCGACAACATCGACCGCGCGATCAAGCGCGCCACGGGCGAGGGCGACACCACGGTCTATGAGGACCTGGTCTATGAGATCTACGGGCCGGGCGGAGTGGCGCTGCTGGTGGAGCTGAGCACGGACAACCGCAACCGCACGGCCGCCGAACTGCGCAGCATCTGCGCGAAGAACGGCGGCACCATCGCCGCCGCCGGCGCGGTCAGCCGGCTCTTCCACAAGAAGGGCCAGATCGTCGTGGCGCGCGAGTCGGCCCAAGAGGACACCCTGATGGAGATCGCGCTGGAGGCGGGGGCGGAGGACTTCAAGGCGGACGAACACGGCTACGAGATCCTGACCGAACCCGCGCAGTTCGAACCCGTCCACAAGGCGATCGAAGCGAAAGGCATCCATTGCGAAGTGGCGGAAGTGGCTTCCATTGCCACGTTGACCGCTCCGTTGAACGACCCGGCGCAGATCGCCGCCTACCAGACGCTGCACGACCTCCTGGAAGAACACGACGACGTGAAGGAGATCTATTCCAACGCGGAGCTGCCCGAGCCGGCCTGAACCGGACCCGGTTCCCGCAACGCGCCACGCTGACGATGAATCTCCCCCCCGAGAAAGCCGCATCCTTCGATTCGCCGGTGGCGCGCGGGCTGGGGTGGCTGGCGGACCACGTGTTCCGGCACCGGGCACCCTGGATCTGGGGCCAGGTGCTGCTCTTCGGGCTCTGCGTGTGGTTCACGGTGGCGAAGCTGGGGTTCCAGACCGACCGCTCGGACCTGGTGGGGGCGGACAAGCACTACCACCGGATCTATCTCGACTTCAAAAAGGAGTTCCCCGCGCAGAACGACATGGTGGTGGTGGTGGAGAGCGAGTCGCTCTCGCGGAACCGCCAGTTCGTCGAGCGGCTGGGCGCGCGGCTGGAATCGGAGACGAACCTCTTCGCCGACGTGTTCTACAAGGGCGACCTGCGGATGATGGGGCGCAAGGCGCTGCTCTTCGCCCCGGAGGAGAACCTGGACGGACTGAAGAAGCAGCTGGAGGCCTTCCGTCCGTTCATCGGCCATTTCCTCCAGACCTCGAACCTGGTCTCGCTCTTCGAGATGGTGAACCGGCAGTTCGGCTCGGCCGCGCGGGAGGCGAACGCGGAGAACGAGGCGCTGATCGGCGCGTTGCCCGCGCTGCGGCGCATCCTGGAGGAGTCGCGGGAGGCCCTGGAGCGTCCCGGCGTGCCGCCTTCGCCCGGCGTGCAGGCGCTCTTCGGCGGCGGCAAGGAGGCGGAGAAGGCCTCGTATATCACCTTCGCCGACGGACAGCTCTACCTCGTCAGCGCCCGCGCGCACAGCGCCAGGCTGAACCGCCCGGCCGTGCTGCGGATGCGGCAGCTCATCGCCGAGACGCAGGTGGAGGTGCCGGGAGTGAACGTCGGCTTCACCGGCGAACCGGTGCTGGAGGTGGACGAGATGGCGCAGTCGCAGAAGGACTCGACCCAGGCGTCGGTGCTGTCGTTCGTGGGCTGCGCGCTGATCTTCATCCTCGGCTACCGGGAAACGGGCCGTCCGCTCAAGACGGTGGCGGCGCTCGTCGTGGGCGTGGGCTACACGATGGGGTTCACCACGCTGGTGGTGGGGCACCTGAACATCCTGACGATCGTCTTCGTGCCGATCCTCATCGGCTTGGCCATCGACTTCGGCGTTCACCTGGTGACGCGCTACGAAGAGGAATTGCGCGGGGGCCGGGACGAGGAGGAGGCCATGCGCCTGGCGGTGGTGAACACGGGGATGGGCGTCTTCACCGGGGCGCTGACCACGGCGGCGGCGTTCCTCGCCATGGGCTTCACCGACTTCAAGGGCATCCAGGAGATGGGCATCATCTGCGGCGGCGGCCTGCTGCTGTCGCTGGTGCCGATGATGACGATGCTGCCCGCCATGCTGCTGCGCGGCCGGCAGAACGTGATCGACCACGAGCGTCCGCCTGCGGACCACCGGGCCCGGGTGGAGCGGCTGTGGCTGGAACGCCCCTGGCTGACGGCGGGCCTGGCGTTGGCCCTGACGGTCTTGGCGGTCGCGGGCGCGCGCAACGTGACCTTCGACTACAACCTGCTGAACATGCAGTCGGCCGGGCTCCCCGCCGTGGTATTCCAGAAAAAGCTGATCCATTCGGCCGACAAGTCGGTGATCTTCGGCGTGATGGCGGCCGACACGCTGGAGGAGGCGCGCGAGTTCGAGGCCCGGTTCAAGCGGCTGCCGAGCGTGCTCGGCGTGGAGTCGATGTCCGCCTTCCTCGGCGTGGACCAGGAGGCCAAGCTGGCCCGCGTGCGGGAGATCAAGTCGCTGGTGCAGGATCTCCACTTCGCCCCGCCCGACCCCGCACCGGTCAACCTGCACGACCTCAGCCGCACGCTCTGGTCCTTCCGCGGCTATCTCGGGCTGGTGGCCGAGGAGGTTCGGACCCGGAAGCCGGAACTCCTCGCCGAGGTCGAGGCGCTGATCCGCGCGGTGGAGGATCTCCGGGTGCGCCTGAACGACGAGCGCACCCCGGACGCCGCGCTGAAGATCTCCGAGCTCCAGACGGCGCTTTTCGCCGATCTCCGCAACACCTTCGCCGCCCTGCGGGACCAGGACGCGGACTCCCCGCTGACCGCCGCCGACCTGCCCAGATCCCTGCGCGACCGTTTCGTGGGCCGCACCGGCAAACACCTGCTGATGGTCTATCCGAAGAAGAACGTGTGGGAACGGGAGCCGCAGAAGGAGTTCGTGGACGAGCTGCGCACGGTGAACCCGTCGATCACGGGCACGCCGGTCCAGCTGCTCGAATACACCTCGCTGCTGCGGGAGAGCTACGAAAAGGCGGCCTGGTATTCTCTCGCGGCCATTTCCGCGATGGTGCTTGTCCACTTCCGCTCCCTGTCCTGCCTGGTGCTGGCGCTCGTTCCCGTGGGGATGGGTTTCCTGTGGATGGTGGGCCTGATGGGGTGGCGCGGGCTCCACTTCAACCCGGCCAACGTGATGACCCTCCCGCTGGTCGTGGGCATCGGCGTGACCAACGGCATCCACATCCTCAACCGCTACGCGGAGGAACGGAACCCGGCCCTCTTGGCCAAGAGCACGGGCAAGGCGGTGCTGGTCTCGGGACTGACAACGGTGGCGGGCTTCGGCAGCCTGCTGGTGGCGGATCACCAGGGCATTTCCAGCCTCGGCTTCGTCATGTCGGTGGGCGTGACCACCTGCATGGTTGTGGCGCTGACCTTTTTGCCCGCGCTGCTGAAGCTGTTTCCTTGGGCGGGACCAAAAAAAACCGACGCCAAGCCGAAAACTTGACGCCGGTCTGAGGAGGAACCGAGGTAAAAACCTCTTGTTGCGGGCAAACGCTAAATCGACGGCAAATCGCCCGTCAACCTTCCTTCTCCATGATTTTTCCCGTTATCCCGCACCAACGGATCTCCAATTATCGTTAACGAAATCGGAAGCGTTTTAGCTGCGCCCCGCCGCCGCAATGAACGGCTTCAATTCGTCCATCAGCTTGGCGAAGCCTTCCAGCGAGACCTGTTGGGCGCCGTCGCTCCAGGCTTCGGCCGGATTCGGATGCACTTCGATGAGCAAGGCGTCCGCGCCCATCGCCACCGCGCCTTTGCAGAGCGAGAAGACAAGATCGCTGCGGCCCGCGCCCTGGCTGGGATCGATCACGATCGGGCAGTGCGACTCCTTCTTGATGATGGGAATCGTGGACAGGTCGAGCGTGTTGCGGGTGTAGGTCTCGAAGGTGCGGATGCCGCGCTCGCAGAAGAGGAGGTTGGGATTCTCGTTCGCCAGCACGTATTCGCCGGCCAAGAGCCATTCCTCGATCTTCATGGAGAGGCCGCGCTTGAGCAGGACGGGTTTGCCGGTCTTGGCGGCGGCGATGAGGAGCTGGAAATTCTGCGCGTTGCGGGCGCCGATCTGGAGGATGTCGGCGTATTCCGCGACCATCTCGGCCTGCTGTTCGGAGAGGAGTTCCGTGATGACGGCCAAGCCGGTCTCCTTGCGGGCCTTGGCCAGCAGCTTGAGGCCCTTTTCGCCCAAGCCCTGGAACTCATAGGGCGACGTGCGGGGCTTGAACGCGCCGCCACGCAGGACGGTGGCCCCGGCCTTGGCCACGGCATGGGCGGTGGTCAAAAGCTGCTTCTCGCTCTCGACCGAGCAGGGCCCGGCCATGATGACGACCTTGTCGCCACCGATCACGACGCCGTTGGGCAACGCGATGGTGGAGTTGGAGGGATGGGCTTCGCGGCTGACGAGTTTGAAGCGCTTCTGCACGGGCATGACGCTCTCGACCTGCGGGAAGGTGATCAGGGTCTCCAGAGTGTGGTTCTGGCGCTCGTCGCCGATGGCACCGATGACGGTGCGGGCAACGCCCCGCATGACGTGGGGTTTGTAGCCGAGGCGTTTGATTTCCTTGAGGACGGCGAGTTCGTCCTTGCGGCTGATTTTGGGTTTGAGAACGACGATCATGGGATTCTTTCCTGCCGCCGAAACTCCCCACAAAAAAAACCGCAGGAGGAGTTCCTGCGGCATCGGAGTCTTTGGAGTGCGGATCAAGTGCTCACGAAACGGCGCAGGCGGCCGGGCTGGAAAAGCCCGCCCAATACCAGGCGCTAAATCGAAAGCTGCGGTTCACGGCGGCGAAGCTACCAGTCGCCCCCGGCCGGTCAAGAAACGGTTCCGGACGGGTCGTTCGCGGGCAGCGCGAGGAAGTCGTCCAGCAACCGCGCCATCGCCTCGCCGTCGAAGTCGTTCTCGTCCTTCAGCGTGAAGACGCCCAGGCAGGTGCCGTCCTTGCGCCGGGCGGCGTGCAGCACGGCGTTCTCGTAGGTGATGCGGGTCTTCTCGCCGGGCAGCTTCTGGGCCTGGAGCAGGCGGAAGATGTCCACGAGCACGCGCAGCGCGTTGTCGCACGCGGGCTGGGGCAGCGCCGTGGAAAAAGTCTGGGAAAAAGCCCGGCCGTCGGCGTAGCGCAACCCGCCCGCGAGCACGCCGTGGATGCCGAGGTTCTGGGAGAGCCAGAGATTCAACGTCGCCTTCATCCCCTCGTTTCCGGATGCGGAACGGCCGCGTAGCCCATCCGCAGGAACAGCCCTCGATCCGCCTCGGCCTGCACCAGCACCCGTGACTTGCGCTCGGTGCAGTCCATCCGCTCGAACGCCCCCAGCGGCAGCCCATGCGCCAGTTGTTTGGCCTTCTGCGAAACCATTTCCAGGAAGTCGATCCGCCCGTTGCTGTTCGGACACTGCCATTCATGGAGCACGTCGCCCTGGGTTGAGCACACGATGAACTCCTCCACCGTCGGCTTCAGTCGCGTGCCCTCGGGCACGGCCGGGGCGGCGCCTTCCCTGCGGAAGTATTCGGTCTGGCCCGTTTCCGCCTCGGCCGCCTGGAGCGCCGCGAGCATCTCGTTGTCCAGTCCGCCATCCGCCGAGGCAGTGGCCACCGGCTCCGGCGCCTTCTCGTCGCGCTGCTGCGCCGCCTCCATCAGCAACGATTCCCAGCTGCCGCCGATGGTGCGTTCCTCCGGCTCGACGAAAGGCTGGAGGCTGAACTCGCCGCCGGACAGCGCCATCAGCCGGTTGAAGGCCGGTTCGCCCACCAGTTCGCCGACGTGCGCGTGGATGATCTGGCCGACCTCGATGTAGATCCTGCCCTTGGCTCCGCCGGTGCTGATCTCCAACACGGAGGAATTGCGGGCCAGGCACTCCATCTGGAGCACGTCGCCCAGGCCCACCTTGCGGAGCACTCCGCGAAACCCTTCCTCGGGTCGCAGCTTCGCCAGTTCGCCTAGCGTGGCGAAGATGCTGCGCCAACCGCCAGGATCGCGCGGCTTTTCCAGGAACAGCTCCGCGCCGCCGTCCAGGCAGGCGTCGCGATACGCGCCGGTGTAGTCGCCGGTCAGGACGACCTTTTGCAGATCGGGGAATTTTCGGCCGAGGAGCTTGAGGAACTGCAGGCCGTCCACCACCGGCATGTGGATGTCGATCACCAGCAGATCGACCGACTGTTGCTGGAGCAGTGCCAAGGCAGCACTGGAACCGGGCGCGCCCAGCACCTGCCACGACGCCCCCATCATCTCCGCCGCCAACTGGGGCACCAGTTGCAGAAAGTCGGGGTCGTCATCGACGAACAACACGCGTGTCGGGCGGCCGGACATAGTTTCGCGCGAACTGTGCAGCAAGCCCCGGACCCGGCAAAGAAAATGATCCTCCGCGCCGCGCCGCCCGTTTCGGCCGGATGCCGCGAGGTTTTCCGTTTCCCGTCCGGCTCGCTTCGTTACCGTCGCCCGCGATGATTCATCCGACCGCTGTCGTCGATCCGCGTGCCCAGATTGATCCGTCTGCCCGGATCGGCCCCCATGCCGTGATCGACGGCGACGTGGTGCTCGGGGCCGGTTGTCGCGTCGGTCCCGGCGCGTATTTGACCGGCCATACGACCATCGGCACGGGCAACGTCTTTCACGCGGGCTGCGTGATCGGCGATGCTCCGCAGGATCTGAAATACCACGGCGAACCCACGCGCCTGCGCATCGGCGACGCCAATGTCTTCCGCGAACACGTCACCATCCATCGCTCCAACCGGCTGGATGAAGACACCGTGATCGGCTCGAACAACCTCTTCATGGCCGGCAGCCACGTGGGCCACAACAGCAGCGTCGGGAACCATGTGATCCTCGCCAACGGCGCGCTCCTCGGCGGCCACGTCACCGTGGCGGACCGGGCCTTCATCTCCGGCACCTGCATGGTCCACCAGTTCGTCCGCGTCGGCACGCTGGCCCTGATGCAGGGCGGGTCCGGCCTCAGCAAGGATCTGCCGCCCTTCTGCATCGCGAAGGGGAACAACGGCATCGCCGGGCTCAACATCATCGGGCTGCGGCGCGCGGGCTTCACGGCGGCGCAACGCCTCGCCTTGAAGACCGCCTATCATCGCGTGTTCCGCTCCGGCCGCCGCTGGGGCGAAGCCGTCGCCGCCGCGCGGGCAGAGGTCGGGCACGAGCCCGTCGTCGCCCAATTGCTCGATTTCGTCGCCGCCTCCAAGCGCGGTGTCTGCGCCGACACCGGTTCCCGCAAAGGCGCGGCTTCCGATGCGGATGAATAGCGCGCGCCAACGACCGTCCACCCAGCTCCACTTCCATGAACCAGACTCGACGCGGATTCCTCGGAACCCTGGCCGCCACCGCCTTTGTCGGTTCCGTTTCCCGTCCGCTTCTCGCGGCGGAAACGGCCACACCGGCTTCGTCGTCCCAGGAGCTGAACGTGATGACCTACAACCTCCGCTACGCCAGCGCGACGGGCCCGAATGCCTGGCCGACGCGGCGGCCGTTGATGAAGGCTCTGATCGACCAGACCGCGCCGGATTTGATCGGCACCCAGGAAGGACTCTATCCCCAGCTCCGTGACTTCGCGGCCGATCAGCCGCACTTCGATTGGATCGGCGTGGGCCGAGATGGCGGCAGCCGGGGCGAATTCATGGCGGTCTTCTATCGGCGCGAACGTTTGGAGCCGCTGGAATTCGAACACTTCTGGCTGAGCGACACGCCGGAAGTCATCGGCTCCTCCACCTGGGGCAACAGCAACCGCCGGATGGTGACGTGGGTGCGGTTCCGCGACCGTCGCAGCGGCCGCGAGTTCCATGCGTGGAACACGCATTTCGACCACGCGCTGCCCGTCGCCCGCGAAAAGAGCGCGCGCCTGATCCGCGAACGCATCGCCAAGTTGAAACCCGAAATCCCTCTGCTGCTGATCGGCGACTTCAACGCCGCGGGCGGCGACAGCTTGCCCTACGATCTGCTGCTCGAAGGCACCGGCCTGGCCGACACCTGGAAGCTGGCCGGTGAGCGACGGAATGAGGACTTCGACACCTTCAACGGCTTTGCGACCCCGAAGCGTAGCGGCGAGAGGATCGATTGGATCTTGGGACGCCATCTCGCGTCCGTCCGCGCCACCGAGATCGTCGTCGGTTCGGGACAGCCGCCGTTCCCGAGCGACCACTTCCCGCTCCAAGCCTGGCTGACACTGAAATGAAAAGCGCCGGAACGGATTCGTTCCGGCGCTCGTTCTGTTTGGAGCCTCGTCGCAGCGGCAGATCACTCCGCCACGCTGACCGTCTCCAAATCCTCGATCTTCCGGCGCAGCTTGTTCAACGCGACGTTCTGCACCTGGCGGATGCGTTCGCGGGTCAGGCCGTATTGTTCGCCGACTTCTTCGAGGGTCTTCTCGTTGTCGCCATCCAGGCCGAAGCGCTGGCGGAGAATGTCCTGCTCGCGCGGCGGCAACGTGGCGACCAGCTCGCGGATCATCGAGGTATTGGTCTTCTCCTCGAGCTCCTCATAGGGCGTGTCGGCGTTGGCATCCGCCACCACGTCGGCCACGCGGTTCGAGTCGTCGTCGTTGCCCAGCGGAGCTTCAAGCGACGTCGGAGTGACCGAGGCTTCGCGTAAGCGGGCAACCTTGCGCGGCGGGAGATTCAGCTCCTCGCCCAGCTCTTCGTTGCTCGGTTCGCGCCCCAGGATCTCCTGGAGCTTGGCCGAGGCCTTGCGCAGGTGGAACAGCTTGTCCACGACGTGGACCGGCAAGCGGATGGTCTTGGACTGGTTGGCCAAGGCGCGCTTGATCGACTGCTTGATCCACCAGGCGGCGTAGGTCGAGAGCTTGGCTCCCTTGCGGGGATCGAAGCGCTCCACGCCCTTCATCAGGCCCATGTTGCCTTCGTTGATGAGGTCGAGCAGCGGCAGGCCGTAGTTCTCATAGTCGCGGGCGATCTTCACGACGAGGCGGAGGTTCGCCTTGATCATGTGTTCGCGCGCGGCCTTGTCGCCCTTGCGGATGCGCTTGGCCAGTTTGATCTCCTCTTCCGGAGTCAACAGCGGCGTGCGGCCGATTTCGCGCAGGTAGAGGTTGAACGCGGTGTTGCCGTCATAGGCCTCCCGCACCGTCGGCACGGGTTCGGTCGGGACCACGGCCACCAGTTCCGCCGGAGCGGTCGTGGCTTCCGCCAGCGGTGCTGGAGCGGTCTTTTTGTCGGCGGTGCGGCGTCGTCTTGCTGCCGCCGGGTTCCGGCGACAACGAGCCCGGGGAGCTGGAGCAGTGCGATTTTTCATAGCCTTGTTTTCTTTGGACCGCTGGGGGCAAAAACTGTTTCAAGTTTCTTTCCGGGAACTTCCCACTCGGGACGCTCTTCCGCTGCGCACTTCCCATCAGCCTGAACCATGCCGTCTCGGCTCCAAGGCGAAGCAACACCCGATTTTCGCCGCCGTCCGTCTCAATCCGCTTGTGGGAAGCGGGTTAGGTGACGGCACGGATCTCTTGCCCCAGATGATGAAGGCGACACCCTGGCCTTTGCCGGGTGTGACACGGGACAAAGTTGCACGGCGCAAGAGCCAATCTTGCGAAGCGCATGGAGATGGAAGGGCTAAACCGAACTGCGGACTACTTCTTAGGGCGAAAGCCTGGAGGCAGGTTGCTTTTCGCCTGTTCGGGAGCGGGAGCCTCTTTGGAATCGTCGGAGACGGCTTCTGGGGCGGAAGGCAACGGAGCGAGCGAGGCGAGGAAGTCCGGGTCGACCTGCTCCAGTCTCTTCTTAGCCTTGGCGGCGGCCGGGGTCTCGGCGTATTCGACGGCGACGCGGCGCAGGAGCTCAATGGCTTTGTCGGACTTGTCGAGCTTCGAGTAGAGGTTGCAGAGACGCAGTGCGCTCCAGCCCCAGCGGTCGGGCGGCAGCTTCTTCTTCAGGACTTCTTCGATCTCCAGCGCGGCGGCGAGGTAGTTGCCAAGGTCCTGTTCGTAGATTTCGGCGATGCGTAGGGAGACGAAGACCTCGCGGGGATTGCGCTCGTAGTAGTCGCGCATGAGGCGGATGGCTTCGAGGCGATCGCCGGAGGCCCAGACGGCTTCGGCCGCTTCCAATTCCGGGTTCTTCACGCCCTTGCCGTCGTCGTTGAAGAGAAATTCCAGGCTCTTGTTCGCGAAGAAGGCGGAGAAGTCCCGCGCGCCAAGCAGCCCCAGGGCGGCCACGCTCAGCACGAAGCCGCCGAGATACGCGACCATCAGGCTGCCGCCGTCCTTCTTCTTTTTCTCCGCCCGCGAAGGTGTGGGCGCGGCTCCCGCTGTTTCCGCCGGGGCGTTGGTGGTGTTCTCGGCGAGGGCCGCTGTGTTGGTGGCACCTGCTTCTGCGGCGACGGGCCCGCCGTTCGTGGTGGCTGAGGCGACGACGTTCGTGGCTTCGGACAACCGGTTGGTCCCGGCGGCCGCAGTTGGAGCGGCATTGGTGTCGGGCGCGGGGTTCTCCGACGCCGCGCTGCGCGGGGTTTCGGTCGAGAGAAGGGCGTCTTCCGTCAAATCCCTCGCTCCGGTGCCGCTGCGGAAACTGTCGATGAACCCGCGTCCGGTCCAAACGGCCAGAACGACCAGCAAGAGATAGATCAGCACTCGGACCGCGATTTTCATGACGTCTCGGCGGATTGAGGCAGAGATGCCGGACCCGCAAAAGGATTTTCCCAATCGCCACCGGACAGGCTCACAGGATGAGCCCGACGAGCGCCGCCGTCTGGTAGCAGGCCAGCAGCCCGCCCACCATCGCCCGCAATCCCAGCTTCGCCAAGTCGCCCCGCCGCGACGGCTCCAGCGCGCCGATGCCGCCGATCTGGATGGCGATGCTGGAGAAGTTCGCGAACCCGCAGAGCGCATAGGTCGAGAGGATGAACGCGCGGTCCGAAACGATGGTTTCCGGGGAAGTGAGCGTGAGATAGCCGACGAATTCATTGAGCACGATCCGTTGACCGAGAACTCCGCCGACCGTCTGGCAATCGCCCCATGGCACGCCCATGAGCCAGGCGAAGGGCGCGTTGATCCAGCCGAAGAGCATTTCCAGGGTGACCGGATGGGCCACCCCGCACCAAAGCTGGACCGCGCCAAGCAGCCAGTTCACCAGCGCCACCACGGCCACGAACGCGATCAACATGGCCAGCACGTTGATCGACAGCTTGATGCCGTCGCCCGCCCCGTGGCACAGAGCGTCGATGCTGTTCAACGCGGTCTTCTGCACCGGCACCTTGACCCCGGCCCCCGTCTCGCTGACCTCCGTCTCGGGCAGCATCACCTTGGCGAAGAGCATCGCGGCCGGGGCGCTGATGACCGAGGCGGTGAGGAGATGGCCGGCCAGTTCCGGGTGGCCCGCCGCCTGGCCGAAGCCCGCATAGACCGCCGCCACGCCGCCGGCGATCGTCGCCATGCCACCTGTCATCATGCACATCAGCTCGCTGCGGGTCATGCGGGCCAGGTAGGGCTTGATGACCAAGGGCGCCTCCGTCTGGCCCATGAAGATGTTCGCCGCCGCCGCGAGGCTTTCGCTGCCGCTGGTGCCCATCACCCGCTGCATCACCCAGGCCAGGCCCTGCACCACCCGTTGCAGCACGCCCCAGTGGTAGAGCAGCGAGGAAAGCGCGGCCACGATGATGATCGTGCCGGTGATGACGATGGCCAGCACCGGGCCGGAGGAGAAGGTCGCCCCGTCCGCCAACGGCCCGAACACCATCTTGTTCCCCTCGCCCGCGAATTCGTTGAGCTTGTTCACCGCCTCGCCGCCCAGCCGGAAAAGCCCGGCCCCGGGCTCCGTCTTCAGGATCAGCAGCGCGACGACCACCTGCAGCGCCAACCCCGCCAGCACCGTGCGCCAAGGGAATTTCCGCCGGTGCGACGAGAGCATCCAGGCGAGGAGGAGAAAAACGACGATGCCGAAAAGGCTGGTGAGCTGAAGCGCCACGGGGCGCGAGCCTAAGGGGCGTCCGTGGCGATTGTCAGCAGGAACAACCGGTGAACCCTCCGCCTTGGATCGGAGCGCGGACGTGACCGTCCGCGCTCCTGCCCGCCGCATCGTTCCGGCTCAGAACCAGTCGAGCTGCAGCTTCGTGTCCGCCCGGCCCCAGGCTTCCTGGAATTGCCGTTCGACCACCGCCGCCAATTCCCGGCGATCCTGCCGGGCGAGACTTTCGCGCAGGCCGAGCAGACCCCAGCCGTTGCGCGGGAACTTCGTCAGATCCGCGCGGAACACGGCTTCGGCCTTGGCCGGTTCACCGGCGTTCAGCAGCGCCACGCCCAACGCGGGACGCACGGGGAACGGCCAGAAGGACGGCTCCATGTAGGGCAGCGCGTCCTCGGCCGCGACGGCTTCGGCGAGAAGCTCCGCGGCTTTCTTCCAATCGCCACTGGCCCCGGCCAAGCGACCGGCGAGCCATTTGTCCGCCACGCCCAGCAACGCGCTTGCGGGAAAGGCCGGATTGTCCAAGGCCTTGGCCTCGGGGCTCGCGGCCAAGCGCGCCAGTTCCGTGTGCTCGGCCCGGGCGGCTTCGATGTTGTTCAAACCCGCGTGGGCCAAGCCGCGCGCGAAGTGCCACATGGCGCGGTCCACGAGGAAGTCGTTCGTTCCGACGGGCTGCGGAATCTTCAGCACTTCCTGCCAACGGCCGAAGCGCGTCAGCGTGATCCACGGCAGGTGCCGCAGGCGCGGGGCTTCGTAGGCCTTGTTGGGCCCGCAGTAGTTGTCGGCGGCGAACGTCGCCGCCTTCTTCGCGGCCTTCAGCGACTCCGCGCTGCGCCCTTCGAACATCAGCGCATACCAGAGGAAGTGGATGTTGTGCGGATAATACACGCCCGGATAGAAGCCCTGCTCCTTCGTTTGGCGGATGAACGATTCGTCCGCTTTCACCGCGCGTTCGTTCGCCACCACGGCGTCGTGGTATTGGCCGACGCGCAGGTAAATATGCGACGGCATGTGGACCAGGTGCCCGGCCGCCGGGGCGAAGGTGCGGAGATGATCGGCCGAAGGCAGCGCGAGTTCGGGCGTCGGCCCGGCTTCGACCGCGTGGATGTAGAGATGGTTCGCGCCGGGATGCGACGGATCGCGCGACAGCACCAGACGCAGCGCGGCGAAGACCTTTTCCGTCTCCGGCTTCGGCACCAGGTCACGGGTCCAGTAGTCCCACGGCATCGTGTTCATCAACGCCTCGGCGTAGAGCGTCTGGGCGTCGAGATCGTCCGGATACTGCGCGACGACCTTCCCCATCGCCTCCGCATAGGCCTTCTCCAACGCGGAACGGTCCTCGGTGAACTCCGCCTGGTAGCGATGGGCCAAGGCGTCGATGTAGGCGCGTTCGCGGGGCGAAGCCTTGTCCCGCAGGGCGAGCGCCTTCTGCAATCCCTCCCAGGCAACGACGTTGTCTTCCGGGCCCATCGGCTTGTTCACATGCGGACCTGCGGCCAGAGCGACGCCCCACCAGGCCATCGCGCAGTCGGGATCGAGCGCGGCGGCGGAGCGGAAGGAGCGGATCGCTTCCGAGTGGTTGAAGGCGTAGGCCAGCAGCAGTCCTTGGTCGAAGTAGCGCTGGGCCTTGGGCGACTTCACCGTGACCGGATGGGTCAAGGTGCCCATGCCGTCGAAGAGCGGTCCAGGCAGGCGGGTGGAGGAAGTGGCGGCCCCCGCGCTCAGAGTCGCGGCCAAGGCCAAAATCGAGATCCAGGTTTTCATCGTTGTTTTTCCCCGAAGCCGACGAAATGGCCCGTCCACCGGGACAGGCGGCCAACGCGTCGGCATCGAATTCAACCCCCGAGACGAACCAAACGGCCGGGGCATTACAGGCGGTTTTGCCGGGGAACTGGGGACTTGCAATGGGGCTTTCGTGGGATAACGTCCGCGCTCCGCCGGGCCGAAAACCCGCGTTCCGAAACCCGTTTTTAGATTTTATGGCGACCGCAAACGACCTGCGCCGTGGCATGGCCATCGTGCTGAACAACGAAGTCTCCGTGGTGCTCGAGACCGTCCACCGCACCCCCGGCAACCTCCGCGCCTTCATCCAGGTCTCCCTCCGCAGCATCAAGACCGGCAAGACCTCCGACCTCCGTTTCAGCTCCAACGAGCGCGTCGAGATCATCCCGATGATGACCAAGAAGATGGAGTTCTCCTACAAGGACGGAGAGGACTACATCTTCACCGACCCCGAGACCTACGAGACGGTCAACCTGACCCCCGAGCTCGTCGGCGACGCCAAGAACTTCATGACCGACAACTCGGTCGTCACCATGACGCTGATCGACGACAAGCCGGTCCTCATCGAACTGCCCTCCAGCGTGGTCCTCACCGTGACCGACGCCCCCGAGGGCATCCGCGGCGACTCCGCCAACAACGTGCAGAAGACCATCACCCTCGAAACCGGCATCACCATGCAGGCCCCGCTCTTCATCAAGACCGGCGAGAAGATCAAGGTGGACACCCGCACCGGCAAATACATGGAGCGCGCCTGATCGCGCGATCCGCCTCCGCTTGGAAAAACGCCCGCCCTCACCGGCGGGCGTTTTGCTTTTCAGGGCTGCATTCCCATTGGGTGGGAAGGTTAGGGCCTAGGCTGCCGCCTGAGGGTGAGTGAATTTCGAGGAGCCGATTTTTTGCGCTCCAGACGCATCGGAGTCGCCATTGTTGGCTTCCCTGTGGGTGGGTGTCCTCCAGCGACCCGGCGGGAACCAGCGCGCTTCCTTCAGCTCCCAAATGTATGCCATCCTCTTCTGCCAGCTTGGCGGCGATTCAAGCCTTCTCTGCGCAAAATCAGGATTTCGGTTTGCTGTAATGCGTCGTGAGGATTCTCAGCGACCAGAACAACCACACGGCTCCGAACGCAAAGAAGAGATAGAACGCCTCCTCCATCGGATCCGATCTCCGATTGAGACCTGAGATGAGCACCAACGAGACCAAGCCTGCGCCCGCACAAGCAGCGGCGGCGAGAGCCACCTTCAGCAAAAGAAGCGCGAACGCTCTCATGCACGCCGGTTCAGCAGCTCGTCGGCACTTCCTGGATCACTTCCATGCAGTGGGGGATCGCGACGACGACAGAGAAGACCGAGGCAGTTGGCGAAACGACAGGCTGTCGGATACCAGCTGCAGGAAAGAATTTGCAAAGGAGCTGCCCCACAGATAACTGACCGAGAGCCGCAATGTTCATTTTCGCAATTATCGCTTGGGGGGCCGGAGTGTTTGTTTCGTTCTACAACGGCAACAGAAAACTCCCGTTGGCGATCCTGCTACTCGGCCTCGGGCTCTTGTTTGCGCCGATCGGCTTTTGGGGCATTTCAGGCATTTCCTTGCTGGCGGCGATCATCTGGATTGCCAACAAAATGGACTAGAAAGCTCTTGGTTCAGGCGAGCCAGCGGATGGTCAACACTCAGCAGCTCGTCGGCACTTCCTGGATCACTTCCACGCAGTGGGGGATCGCGCCAACCACAAAGTCGAGGCACTCGACCGCGCCGCTGGGCTTGCCGGGCAGACAGACGACGAGCGCGCG
>CBFGQE010000010.1:0-17474 GCA_965650815.1 uncultured bacterium | reverse complement strand
GCTCGTCCGGCTGAAGTAGCGGTTCCCATGCACAGGGCCTGAGTTGATGAGCGATCTCTCTGGGTATGCTTCCTGAGGACTTTGTGAAGTCTTCATCCTGCTTGGCACAACCGACGAAGGAATCTTTTGGGCGGATCAAGAGTGCGGTCCAATTCCTGCCCTGCCCAACCTCGACTAGATGGAGTTCTTCCCAACGCTCGACGCATATATCGCGCAGGCCGAAGAACTGATGATCGAGATCGCACAACAGGTGGAGCGCCGAAGGAGCAAGAAGTGGTGGCAGTTCTGGGTGTGAAAACGTCACATGCCTGTGCCCAAAGCCGTTCGACGTTGCGCCTCACGGCTACAGGCAAGGCGTAACGCAAGCCGGTTACTGAGCGTCGGCGGTGCGTGGTGCTTCAAGAACCCTGGTATCCCGTCTCAGAAATCGCGCGACAGTCCGTGCAGCGCCTGTTTGTCGGAAGGGGCGGCGATCTTCGGGGCCCGGGGATGGGCGGGACTTGGCGGTGCTTTCGGCAGGGGCGGCACGGATGAAGACGAGGGCATTTCCAGGATCGCGCCGAGTTCGATCACGGTTTCACGGAGGATGGCGGCCTGGGCCTTTAGCTCTTCGGCGGCGGCGGCGCATTCCTCGGCGTTGGCCGCGGCGGTCTGGGTGTAGCTGCTGATCTGGGCCACGGTGGAGTTCACGCCGCCGATGCTCTTCGACTGTTCGGAGGACGCGTCGGCGATGCCGACGACGAGCGACTCCATCTTGCGGATGCGTTCGAGAATGGCGTCGAGGCTCACGGCCACGCGGGCGCTGAGTTCCGCGCCGTGGCGGCTTTTCTGGATGGAATCGGCGATGCGGTCGGAGGTTTCGCGCGCGGCGTCGGCGCTGCGGCGGGCGAGGTTGCGGACCTCTTCGGCCACGACCGAGAATCCGGCCCCGGCTTCGCCCGCCCGGGCGGCTTCGACGGCGGCGTTCAGGGCGAGGATGTTGGTCTGGAACGCGATCTCGTCGATCGACTTGATGATCTTGGTGATGTTGTCGCTGGAGGCCTGGACGGCCTGCATGGCGACCTGCATCTCCTGCATGTCGCGCGCGCCGGTCTCGGCCGAGGCCCGGGTCTCCTGAGCCAGTCCACGCGCGGTCTGGGCGTTGGCCGCGTTCGTCTGGGTGGTGCGGGCGGAGGTCTCGATGGAGGCGCTGGTTTCCCCGATGGATACGGACTGGCGGCTGGCGGTTTCGGCCATCGACTGGCTGGCATTGGCCAGGTAGTCGGACGAGGAGGAAACGCTCTCGGCGATGCCGCTCAACCGCCGCGTCACCGTGTCCTGCACCTGGATGAAGGTGTGCAGGCGGCGCGCAATGAAGATGGCCGGAATGGTCTCGAACACCACGAACGCCGCGTGCAGCAGCACGATGCCGAGCGACGCCTCGTAGTTGAAGACGCTGGCCGGGAGGAAAAAGAAGAAGCCCAGATGGTGCACCGCGATGGTCACGGTCGCCGCCAGCACCACGGCCATGCTGCCGAAGGCCGCGAGGATCGCGAGGCAGGCGAACACGTGGAAATGCATCTCGATCATTCCCTTGCCCAGATGGATCAGCAGCCCGCTGGCCGCCATCAGGGCGATGCCGACGGAGATGGCCGCGAGCTTGGAACCCCGGGCGGTCCAGTGCAGCACCAACGGCCCGACCAGGATCGCCGCCCAGCCGACGACGGCGGTGACCATGCCGGTCCCGAAATACAGAGCCGCGCCGACGAAGGCCGGCAGATGCGCGACCAGCAGGATGAGGAACCAGTGCGTGGTCCGCTCCAGATGACGTTTCTCGAATTCGCTCATGGTCGGTCGGGGTTGGAATACTTCAGGCCAATGGGATCGAGGGCCGAACGCAGGCTGCGTCCGGTGGCGCAGCCGAAAGCGGGCAACGGTTCGGGTGTTTCGCCCGCCTGCAATCGGGCCAGCAGCGAACGGTCGGCCAAAGCCGCGCCTCGGCGCGGCGTGGTTTCGGCATAACCGCCGCTGTAACGCAGCGCGCCGGTCGCGTCGTGGATCAACAGCCACGGAGCGCCTTGCAGGCCGTGGAGGGTTTCCAGATCCGCCGAGGTGGTCGGTTCCACGATGAAGCCGGCGGCGGTGAGCTTCTGTTGCCAAGCGGAGTTTTCGCCCACCAGCCAGACTTCTTCGACCGCAGTCGCATCGGCTTGGCGACGGACCAGCTGTTCGGCCACCGACGCCGAACAGCCGCAATCGGCCGCCAGCACATGGACCACGCGCCAAGCCGATCCGCTGGCGGCAGGCAGCGGCTTGGTGGACGCCTTCACGGGCGGAGGCGGCAGCGGCACGTAGTGCGCGGCCATCCACGCCATGGCCGGAAGGCTGATGGCGACGAACCAGCCGGCGAGGAACAATCGGGTGAACCAATCGCGGGCCGATCCGGTATGGGTCGGAGTCGAAGACACGTCTTGTAGGATTATCGGCGGCATCGGTGCATCGGTTGAGGCGAGGTTTCGTCCGGTGAAATCCGTGGAAAACGTCCGCTCGGGGTTTAGCCTTCCGCCCATGCAATCCGTGTTCGCCTTCGGGCGGAGAATCCTGGCCGGTCTTGGTTTCGGGGTCGCGCTGGTCCACGCTGCCAGCGTGTCGGCCGCCGAGTTCAACTACGACGAAGCGAAGGTTCCGCCCTACTCCTTGCCCGATCCTCTCACATGCCTCGACGGCTCTAGGGTGACGACGGCGGACCAATGGCGCACGAAACGCCGCGCGGAATTGCTCCGCCTCTTCGCCGAGAACGTCTATGGCCAGCTCCCGGCCAATCCGCCCCGCGCCCGTTTCGTCCTGCGCGGTCCGGCCGTGGAGGTGTTCGATGGCCTCGCGATTCGCGAACAGATCACCGCCCGCTTCACCCGCGACGAGGACGGTCCGGCGATGGATCTCCTGATCTACCGTCCGGCGAAGGCGAGCGGTCCCGTGCCGGTGTTTCTGGGGCTGAACTTCAACGGCAACCACGGCGTCCACTCCGACCCCGGCATCTTGCTGCCGCGCGGCTGGGTGCCGAACCGTCCGGCCGAAGGGCTGACCAACAACGCCGCCTCCGAACGCCAACGCGGACGCGACATCCACCGTTGGCCCGTCGAGACGGTGCTGCGGCGGGGCTACGCGCTCGTGACCGCCTATGCCGGAGACGTGTTCCCCGACCACAAGGACGGTTTGGCGAAGTCGATCATCCCGCTCTCCTTCGATCCCGGTCAGACGGTCCAGCGTCCCGGCGAATGGAACGCGCTCGCCGCCTGGGGCTGGGGACTGAGCCAGGCGATGGACTACCTGGAGATGCGTCCGGAGTTCGACGCCAAGAAGGTCGCGTTGCTGGGCCATTCCCGCCTGGGCAAAGCCGCGCTTTGGGCCGGGGCGCGCGACGAACGCTTCGCCATCGTCATCTCCAACGAATCGGGCGAGGGCGGCGCGGCCTTGGCCCGACGGTGGTTCGGCGAAACCACCGCGCGGATCAACACGGCCTTTCCGCACTGGTTCTGCGGCAACTTCAAACGCTTCAACGACCGCGAAGCCGAGATGCCCACCGACCAGCACGAGCTGATCGCCCTGATCGCGCCGCGCCCGGTCTATATCGCCAGCGCGGAGGAAGACCGCTGGGCCGATCCCAAGGGCGAGTTCCTTTCCGGCAAACACGCGGAGCCGGTCTATGCGCTCTTCGGCAAGGCCGGCCTGGGCGTGGCCGAACAGCCGCCGGTGAACACGCCCGTGGGCGACCACATCGGCTATCATGTCCGCACCGGCAAGCACGACGTGCTGGACTACGACTGGGAGCGCTACCTCGACTTTGCCGACCGACACTTCGGGCGCGCGGCGCGGTGACCTCGGGGACCGGTCGCAAGCCCGTTTCGGTGGGCTTCATCCCCAACCCGCTGCCTTCAGCGCCAAGCCGGCCGCCGCGCCGCCGAGCACCAGCCAGAAGACGTTTACCTTCCAGCGCAAAAGCAGCACCGCTCCGACCGCCGCCAGCAACACGGTGGGAACGTCCACCAGCGCCGCTTGGCCAAGCTGGGCGGTCACGACGAGCATGAGCGCCAGCGAGGCCACGTTCACGCCGTCGAGGAAGGCCCCCGCCACGGGCGAACGGCGCAGACGCGGCACCAGCGGTCCGCTCACCGCCACGAAGAAGAACGCGGGCAGGAAGATCCCCGCCGTGGCCGCCAATCCGCCCATCACCCCGCCGAGCTGGTAGCCGATGAACGTGGCCGTGGTGAAGACCGGCCCCGGCACCATCTGTCCGACGGCGACGGCGTCGAGCAATTGCGCCTCGGTCATCCAGCCGTTGCGTTCCACCAGCCCGTTGCGGAGGAAGGCCAGCAGCACGTAGCCGCTGCCGTAGAGCACCGAGCCCGTTTTGGCGAAGAACCAGAACAGGCCGCCCAGCGTGACGGGTGTCGCCGCAGCGGCCGCGCCCGTGGCCGCCGCTCCGGAAGGAACCGCCGCGAGGACCGGAAGGAGGCACGCCAGCTTGCCGTCGTTTCCCGGACGGAACGCGCGTCCCAGCGCCATCGCCGTTCCGGCTCCGAAGAGCAGCAGCAGTTCGTTGGTCCCGAGGAAGCCGAGCGCCGTGGCCAGCAGTCCGAGCACGGCCAACGCGCGGCCCTTCACCGCCGTGCGCCCCAGCCCCCAGAGCGCCTGCACGACCACCGCGATGATGACGGGCTTCACGCCGTGGAGGATGCCCGACAGTTCCGGCACGGCGCCGTAGCGTTGGTAGGCCCAGGCCAGCGCGAACATGATGAGCATGGCCGGAGCGATGAAGCACGCGCCCGCCACCAGCAGTCCTGCCCAGCCCGCGCGGCGATGCCCGATGTGGATGGCCATCTCCGTGGAGTTCGGACCGGGGATCAGATTGGTCGCGCCCAGGAGGTCGAGGAACTCCTCGCGCGTGAGCCATTGGCGGCGGCGCACGACCTCCGCCTCCATCATGGCGAGATGCGCGGCCGGGCCGCCGAACGCGGTGGAGCCGAGCTTGAGGAAGAGCCCGGCCAGCTCGGCCAAGCGTTCCTTCGTTGCCGGCGTTTCAGCGGACATTTTTCGCGTGGCTTGGGAGGGGCTCGGCCGGGCCGTTCTCGTTCATCGCGGGCTTGGCCGCGATGCCGCTAGCCGCCGCCCAGCGGTTCGGTCTGGCGTTCGAGAATCCAGCCGGTGAGGCCGTCTTCGGCCTCGACCTGGAGCCATTCGTCCTTGCGGCCGGTCACGGTCAGCTCGGTGCCGTCGGTGGGGGTGGACTTGCTCTGGGAATCGGAGAGCGGGCCGCGTCGGATGACGGCTTCGGGCTGGATGACCACGACCCGGCGGGTCCAGAGACGGTCATGGGCGACCAGTCCGGTGGCCGAACCGAGGAGCAGCGTCGCCAAGCCGAACGCCCAGCGGGCGTGGCGGAGCGCGGGTCTTCGCTCCGGCTTGAGCGCGACGAGGGCATGGAGCGCGAACCAGAGGCAGGTGCAGAGACCGGTGGCCACGGCCCAGACGTTGGGCGAGACGCGGCCGAGCAGCGAGGCGAGCGATTCGTCGGGCTTGTGGCCGGCCTTGAGGCGGGCCATGCGGAGGTTGTTCAGGATCTCGGCGTCGCCGGGGGCGAGGCGCTGGGCACGGGAAAACGCCGCGATGGCGCGGCCGATCTCGCCAGCCTGGTAGCGGGCGTTGCCGAGGTTGAACCACAGGGTGGCGTTGGCCGGGCCGGAGGAGGCCATCTGCTGGTAGGCCTCCGCCGCTTCCGCGTAGCGCCCCTGTTCATAGAGGCGGTTGGCGGTCTGGAAGGATTCCTCGGCGGAAGCGGCGTTCATGCGCGCGTTTCCGATCACCAGCAGCAGGAGCAGGAGGGCGAGACGGCTCATTTCACTTTCTGGAGGTCGGCCAGCACGGACTCGATCCTGGGAATCCAGGAGGCCAGTTGGGCGCTCGTCTGGTGCCCGGCGTAGCGCACGTTGTTGCACGCCTGGAAGAGCTCGTGGCAGCGGGCGAGCAGATCCTCGGAAGCGCCGCGTCCGCGCAGGCGCTCGTCGATCACGGATTCGGTGATGCCGGAGGCGGGGAGGCGGAGGCGCTCGCCGATCTGCTCCTGGAGCAGGCGGAAGGCGGTGGCGAAGAAGAGCTCGGTCTCGTCGTTCTTGGCGTGGGTGGCGAGCTCCGCCAGCCCGAGGCGGATGCGCTTGGAGACGTTTTTTTTCCGGCCCAGTTCGGGGTCCCGGGCCATGGCTTCGCGGCGGCGGCGGACGAGGAGCGCGCCGATCCAGGCGAGCGGGGCGACCGCGTTGAGCGCCCAGAACCACGGCTGGTGCAGCAGCTGCAATTGGGGCGAGGCGAGCTGGCCTAGCGTGGGCCGGATGTGGGCGAACTCGACGGCGGGCGGCGCGTTCTTGGGGCCGGCGGCGGCCACTGACGGCTGGGCCTCGGTGGTGGCGCGGACGGTGAGCGGGATCTCCGGGGAGCGCACGGTCTCGAACCGGCGCGTCTCCGGATTGAAGAAGCTGAAGACGAAGGGCGGCAGGGCGGCCACGGCGGCGTTCTGCGGGGCCACGACCCACTCGAACTGCGCGAAGCCCCGGAGCCCGAGAGCATCGACCTCGCTGCGGCTGGTCGGGTCGTATTTCTGGAAGTCGCGCCACGAGGGCTGTTCCGGCAGGCGGACCATGTCGATGTTGCCCTGGCCCTCGATGCGGATGCGGGCGGTGATCGGATCGCCGACGAGCAGGTTGGTCGGCGAGGCCTCGAGCGCGAGGGTGAATTTGCCAACGGCGCCGTTGAAGCCTTCCGGGGCGTTACCCGGCAACGGTTCGATAAAGATCGAGGCGGTGTCGCTCTCGATGCCGGTGCGGACCTGGGCCAAAGGCCGGCCGAAAATGTCGGTGCCCCGGCTGGGGTCCGCCAGCATCAGCTCCATCGTCGCCGGGCCGAGCTGCAACGGGCCGGTCTTGGTGGCGGTGGCGGAGCTGGCGTAGGAGATGGTGTTGTAGCGGATGCCGTTGACGACCTCGACGGTCGGATCGCTGGTGGGGAAGACGCGGCCGAGGGTGAAGCCGTCGCCGCCGAGTTGCGGCACCTGGAGGAGCTGTCCGTTGGCCGCCGCGTAGAGCTTCAGCTCGAAGGGCACGACCTCGCCGATGAACGCGTTGGTCCGCGCGCAAAGGATCTTGAGGAAGACGGCCTTGGCCTGGCCGGACCCGTCGAGCGCGGCGGCTCCCGGCGAAGCCCCGGCGGTGGAGGCGACGGCGCGCAGGGAAAGGGGCTGGGACTTGAGCCGCTTGCCGTCCACCACGACCTCCATGGCCGGGATCGTGACCGTGCCCGCGTTCATCGGGAGGATGGTGTAGGTGTAGGTGCGCCGCGACGACTGCACCATCCCGCTCGGGGTGACCTTCATTGCGGTATGCTGGCCTGTGGCCGGCCCCGTGACCTGGGCATTGGGCAGGGGAGGCAGGGCCGGAGCCATGTCCGGAACGCCGTTCTCCACGGCCAGGGTCAACTGCGCGGTCGAGCCGATGGTCACGACCTGCCGGTCGAGCGAGGCGGTGAAGGTGGGCGCCGCCGCGAGGAGCCGCCCCGCGCCTCCGAGGCATAGGGCCAGCATGAAAACGCCGCGCAGCAGGAAGCGGAGCGCGGCGGCGGACACGGCGTGTTTGCCAGAACCAATCACCACAAGCTAGACAGCGAAACTCTGGCGGGTGTTCAGCCGACAAGGCAAGTGTCTCGGCCCGGGAAGTGTGGATGGCGGCGGGAGCTTCCGGCGAAACGTCGAACCTTGAACGCTGAACTCTGGACGCCGAATGGACGCGCTCCGTGGCGTTCCTTGGAGGTTGGGCGTTGAACGTTCAGGGCTCGACGTTTCCCATTCCTGGAAGGAGTGCCCGTCTCCCGTCCTGCCGCCGCCACCGAAAATCGGTTCGCCTTGGCCCCGCGCCTCCCTAGGCTCCGTCCCCGTGAACGACACGAGTGCCGAGCTGTTCGATCCCGCCAACGCGCCGGGCCTGGGGCCCGATCCGCGCCCCGGCCGTTGGTCCATCGCCCAGGTGGACGCGGCCCTCGAGCGCGTTTTCTCCGCCCGTTCCCTCGACGCCGGCCAACGCGCGCTCGTCCGGGCGCTGGCCCTGCTCTGGCACGACCACTTGGACGAGGCCCATGAGATCGTGCAGGACCACGCGGACGGCGACGGCGCGTATCTGCACGGCATCATGCACCGCCGCGAGCCCGACTACTGGAACGCCAAGTATTGGTTCCGCCGCGTCGGCGGGCATCCCTTCTTCGGATCGTTCGGGGCCGTGGCGGCTTCATTGCCGGGCGGCGACGCCTTCGTGGTCGGAGGCATGTTTGAATCCGCCGCCTTCGTTGACGCCGTGGAAGTGGCCGTGCGCGGCCGGGCCAGCGCGGCGGCGGAGAAACGGCTTGAAGCGATCCAGGCCGAGGAGTTCCGCCGGTTGTTCGCGCATCTGACGGCATGAGCGGCTTCGACACCGTCATCGTCGCGGTCCTGCCGGTCTTCGTCGTGGTGCTGACCGGCCTGACCCTGCGCAAGGTGAACTGGCTGACCGAGGAGGCGGACCACAGCCTGATCCGGCTCACGGTGAACATCCTCCAGCCCGCGTTGATCCTCGATTCCGTCCTGAAGAACGACGCGCTGAAGCAGGCGGCCAACGTCGCGCTGCCGCCCACACTCGGCTTCGCGCTCTGCGCGGCGGGCATGGTGATCGCCGTGGCGTTGGCACGGTTTTGGGGGCTCAGGGACGCGACCTCGGCGGGGACGTTCGGCCTTTGCGCAGGATTGCAGAACTACGGCTACGTGCCCATTCCGCTGATCATCGCGCTCTTCGACCAGGACACGCTCGGCGTGCTCTTCGTCCACAACCTCGGCGTGGACATCGCCATGTGGACCGTGGGCCTGCTCCTGCTGCGACCGCCGGGACAGGGGGCGGCTTGGAAGCGGCTCATCAGTCCGCCGGTGCTGGCGATCGTGGCGGGCGTCATCCTCAACGCCGCCGGAGCCTACCAATACATTCCCCGCTTCGTGCTCGATTCCATCCGCATCCTCGGCCAATGCGCCTTGCCGATGGGGCTGATCCTCGTGGGCGCGACGATGGCGGACCAGTTGAAGGGCTTCCAATCCCGCCAAGGGCTCGGCGTGATGACCGGAGCTTGTGCGGTGCGGCTCGGGTTCTTGCCGCTGCTCTTCCTGCTCGCGGCGAAGTTCCTGCCGCTCTCCGTGGAGCTGAAGCGCGTGCTGGTGGTGCAGGCCGCCATGCCGTCGGCCGTCTTCCCCGTGGTCATGGCCAAGCATTATGGCGGCGACCAGGGCACGGCCATCCGCGTGGTGGCGGCCACCTCCATCGTGAGCCTGGTGACGATCCCGTTCTGGCTGAAGTTCGGCCTGGAATGGGTCGGGGTGAAATGAGCAGGTCGGGGATTGGCAGCCGGGTCCAAAGTGGCATTGTCCGTGCCGGAGGGTTCTGGGAAACACGCAGGACTCCGAACGAAAACGATACCGACAAGACATGAGAACGATCTTCCGTCCCCATCTGCTGGCCATGCTCGCCCTGTTCGCCACGCTTTGGCCCGCTGCCGCCCAGAAGCTGGCGAGCGTGAACCCGGCCAGCGGCGCGTTCGGCGTCTCGCCGAGCACGACCGTGACCTTCACCTTCGACACCGACATGCAGGAGCAGCAGGAGATCACCTGGAGCTCGATCGTTGGCGCGAGCTTCACCCCGCTGAGCGGCATCAGCTACCAGTGGACGGGGCCACGCACCCTGGTGGCGACACGGAGCGGCGGCTTTCCGGCCAGCGCGACCATCGTCTGGGAACTGGAGCCGGAAGGTTTCGCGGACGAGTTCGGCTTCCCGCTCGACACGGAGAGCGAACTTTCCGGTGGGTTCATCACGCGGAGCGGTGGTGGTGGCGGCGGTGAAACCGGCGTAGGCTCTGCGGAACTCGGGGTCTTCAAGGTGGCCAACTTCGAGCAATTGTCCCCGGCCGATCCCGTGTTGGCGACGAACCTGACCTACCTCTTCGGCGCGGATGTCTCGTCGCCCGAGACCCGGGGCCTGACCAACGTGGTGCTGACGATTCCCGGCGGCGCGACGACGAACCTGCTGAACTTCGCCTTCGAGCCCACGGAGTTCTTCCTGACCGAATTCACCAATTCCCTCACGGGGCTCAACGCCCGTTTCCCAGCCGGCAGCTACGGCTTCGCGCTCCAGGCTCCGGGCTCAAACCAGAACGTCAGCGTGACGCTGCCCGCCACGGCGTTCCCGGCCGCCCCCAAGATCGCCAACTTCGCCGCCGGACAGACCATCGATCCCGCCGCCGACTTCACGCTCCAGTTCAACGCGGGCGGCGTCGCCACCGAGCATGTCGAGATCAGCATCTGGGACAAGGACAGCTCGGACGAGGTCTACAATTCGCCCGACCTGCTGGAGCCCGGCCATCTGACCGGGACCGCCACCAGCGTGGTTCTGCCCGCGGGCACCTTCACCGAGGGCCGCACCTACGAGGTCCAGATCGGGCGCTGGATCGTCTCGACGAACATCGCCTCGGGCAACGCCATCGCTGCGGGCATCGGCAGCACCACGCTGAGCGTGCTCAAGACCACGGGCGGCGAACCGTTGACGATCCGGTTGGAGAATCCCGCCTTCGGCCAGGGCATCTTCCAGGCCCGGGCGACCTTCGCCGCGAACCGGCTCTACCACTTCGAGAAGTCCACCAATGCGGTGGACTGGCTGCCTGTCGCCCAGGTGTTCGCGGTGGAACCGGCCCACATCTTCATCGATCCGCAGGCCACCAATTCCCACGCGATCTATCGCGTGCGCACCGACTGACACGGGCCCCTCTGCTTCGCGCCGTCCCGGAACCGCGTTTCCCGGACGGCGTTCTTTTTTCATCGGGGGCTTGCCAGACGCCGCCGGATCGGGATTTTGCCGCGCACATGAATTCGTTCTCCCTTCCGGTGCTGCACGGCGTGGTCGGTCTTTCCGCTGGCCTGGCGCTGTCGGCCCAGGCCCTGACCACCGCCACCAATGTCGCGTCCAGCTACTCGCTGCGCTCGGGCTACACCGCCCGCTCCGACTTCGAGGGCGCGCCGGGAGGCGGCTTTGCCGCCACGCAGTTCGGCCTGCGCTACAGCGTGAAGTTCACGGCCAGCGAAACCTATTCCTACGATCTCGGCGTGGACTACGAGCGCTGGGGCTTTTCCGGCAACACCGAGGCGCTGCCCGTGCCCGACCAGCTCCAGAGCGTGTCGCTCCTGTTCGGCAACCGCTGGCGCTTCGCCGAGCAATGGACCCTGCAGCTCTCCATCCGTCCCGGGCTCTACTCGGACTTCGACGAAATCTCCGGCCAGGACATCCACGTGCCCGGACTTGTGGTCTTCGCCTACCAGCCGAACGCGCAGTGGACGCTCCTCTTCGGGGCCAATGTCCATGCTGGCCGCGAGCTCCCCGTCCTGCCCGCCGTCGGGGCCGTATGGCGGCCGGACGGGAACTGGAGCGTGAACCTCGTCCTGCCCCGCGCCGACGTGACACGGCGCCTGGATGACAACTGGTCCGCCTTCGTCGGCTTTGATCTGGTCGGCGGCGCCTACACCGTCGGCGAACGCTTCGGCACAGCCCACGGTTCTCCCGCCATCGACGGTGAACGCCTCACCTATCGGGAAATCCGTCTCGGGGCCGGGGCCCGCTACCAGTTGGGCCGACGGCTGCGCGTGGAGCTGGAGGCCGGCTGCGCCGTGGATCGCCGCTTCGTCTATGACGACCTCGACGTGGAGTTCGAAGGCGACGCCGCGCCTTATCTCCGCTTCGGGATCAGCGGCTCGTATTGAAGCGAGCGCGGGAGCTTCGACGCTTCGTCCGATACCGCCTGCGGAGGACGACGGGAGTCCGTCTCCTCGGGCGATTCATTCCCACCGCTAATCGGAGGATTTCATCGGCCGCAGATGCACCGGGCCGAGCAGTCCGGCTTCGCGGATCGGCCAGGTGGAGGCGTCGAGCGGGCGATAGTTTTTTCCAACGACGTTGGCGTCCTCGAAGTATTTCCACGGGACTTTGCGGACATCGAGGTCGCGGATGCGGTTGGCGGCCACGTTGGTCACTTCCACCTCCAGTTCGTTCCGGCCCGGCTGGAGCCAGCGGCCGACGGAGACGCGGAACGGCGGGCTCCAGAGCGTGGCGATCTCTTGGCCATTGAGCTTCACCCTCGCGCTGTCGGCCACGAGCCCGAGATCCAGGGTCCAATCGTCGGCGAGGCCCTTGGGGCGCTCGAATTCCACCGCATATCGGGCCGTGCCTGCGAAACGTTTCGCCTCCGAATCGTCGCGCCGGGTCCAGGAAGCCAGCGTGTCGGCGCTGAAGGCTTGCGGAAGTTCCGGCCCGCCTTCGACGAAGGCCACGCTCCACGGGCCGGCCAGGGGAACGGGTTCTCCGGCCTGGACGAGGACGGGCCAGGCGGGGCCGATCTGTTTCCGGTTCGTCACGCGCAGCACGAGCGACTGGCCGGGCTCCAAACGTAGGCGCGCCTTGATGCCCTCGGCGGAGAAACGCACTGCCGCCCAACCGGAATGCTCCGGCCGCAGCGGATCGAGCACGGCCACCGCGCCGGTGGCTTCGCGCAGCGGCAGCCAGTCGTCGAAGGCGATGTCGCCCGGGTTCACCACGAAATACGCCGGGCCTTCCGGCAGGGAACGCCGCACGAAGCGCAGGCCCGTGCGCGCCATCGTTTCGCCGCCGAAGCCCAATGCCGAGGACAGGCCGGTTCCTTCCAGCCTCCGCACCGTGACGTCCTTCGCCAGGCGCAGACGTTCGAGGGCGAAGAGCGCCTGGCGCTGCTTGACGTCGGCCAGGCCGGGCGGTCCTTCGGGCAACGCGTCCTGGAAGACGATCCTGGCTCCGGCGCGGGCCAATTCGCCCAGTCGGACCAGGGTCTCGGTGGGCATCACGCGGATGCGCGGCACGACCACCGCGCGGTAGCGGCCGCCGCCGATCTCGATGCGGCCGTCCTTCACCGTGGCCCCGGCGAGGAAACGGTCGGAGACATGGTCGTAGCCGTAGCCTTCGTCCCAGAGGCGTTGGGCCAAGGCATAGGCCGGACTGCGACCGAGCCACTGGTCCACGTTGTGGACGGTGAAGGTCATCAGCAGGCCGTTGGTCGCGTGCCAGATGTCGTGGACGGGGAAGTAGAGCAGCACGTCGTTGTCGGGACGCCCGGATTGCAGGATCGACTGGATGCGGGAGACGTAGCCGTTGAAGGCCGGGAGATCGCGCCACAGACCGCCTTGGGGACCGAAGTTGACCGAGGCGTAGAACTGCCAGCCGGGCCAGGGCGCGTCCGCCGGGGAATACGGGATGCCGTGGAAGAACACGTGGTTCACGCCGCAGAGGAAAAGATAGTCCGCTGCGGCCTTCACCTCACCGAGCGTGGCGTTGAAGTGCTCGCCCAGCCAGGTGAAGGACTCGGCGGACGCCAGCCGTCGGCCGGCCAGATTCGCGCCCGAGGACGAGAACTTGTTCATCGGCACGCTGCCTTCCGCCAGCGAGCCGAAGATCTCCGTCTCGGGAATGTCCGAGGCGGCGTAGAGATCGACGAGGTTCGCGGGCGCGCCGTGGGCCTGGTTGCGCACGAGCCCGCCGCGCCGATGCGTCCAAGCGCCCCAGCGCCGCATGTAGTCGAGGTGCAACTCGGACAGCGTCTCGCGGTAGTCGGCCTTGACCCGGGCCACCGTTTCGTCCGGACCCTCGCCGGCCAGCGCGGGGAAATGTTTCCGCAGGTCATAGCCGCGACGTTTCTGGAATTCGGCGAGCAGGTCCGGCGTCCAGGTCGCGCCGTAATACTCGAAGGAATCGTGGAACTGCGCGCGGGGCTCCATGCCTTTCCAGCCGCGAAACGCCACGTCGAACCGCGCGAGATACGCCTCCATCGCGCGGGTGGAATACGGGTCCAGCACGTTGCCCGCGCCGCCGGGGGCGGGGCGCTTCACCTTCTGCACCGCCGGCCGAACGGTGGCAATGTGCAGCCGCCACTGCCCGGGCGGAGCGGTCCAGTCCAGCCGGCCGCCACGGATGAGGTCCTTCAGCTCGACCGGTTCGCCCGTTTCCGGAAACGCCATGAGCGACGCGACGCGCGCGGGGTCGAACGCCTCCTCCAGCCGTTTGCCGCCGGAAACGGTGACGGTGCGGAGGAAGAGCCCGGACGAAGCTTTGTCGATGCCGACCTCGGGACCGCCGAAAGGCCAGCCCGTGCCCGTGGTGAGATCGAACCCGAGTCCAAGCCGCTTCGCTTCCCGGGTCGCGTGGGCCAGCAGCTCCATCCAGCGCGGCGAGAGAAACTCCACGTGCCGGTGCTCCTGGCCCTTCACGCCGTAGATCGGGCAAAGCTCCACGCCGCCGATTCCTGCCGCGGCGAATTGTTCGAGCTGGCGCGTGAGATTCGTCTCGTCCACCGCGCTGCCCAGCCACCACCAGCGCGTCCACGGCTTCTGTTCGCGCGTGGGTTCGGGCCAAGACAGCGCCCCGGCGGCCAGCGCGGCTCGGGCCATCACCAGCAACACGAGAAGCGCGAAGGGCAGGGGACGGAACAGGGCTTTCATGGAATCTGAGACAACGACTTCAACGAACCGGTTTCAATCCGGACTCGGCCGCCGGGTTCCAGCCATCTCCGCCTCCGAGCACCGCGCGCGGCGTCAGCGCCTCGATCTCCGCCGCGCTCAATGGCTTCGCCCAGGGAACACGCCTGTCCGGTTGGGCACCAGGGCCGGTGCTGCCGCCTTCGGCGTAGAGCGTGGTCTTCTCGCGCTCGGGTTTGCCCCAGTTGTGCCAGCCTTCCGGCCGCACGACGGAGGACATCTCGCAGTTCACGAAGGCCACCTTGGCGAAGTCGCGCCACGGTCGCCCGAGATACGTCCGCACGTCGGCGTCCTTGCCGGTGATCGTGCAGCGCGAAAACACGTAGCCGAAGCGCTCCGTCTCCGGCGTCGAAGCGGCGGTGATGTAGCCGTTGCCGAGGCATTCGATCCGGCATCTTTCGAAGAACGCCGTGGCCGCACCGAAGATGAAATCGACGTGGCCCTGGATGGTGCAGTCCTCGAAGTAGTGGCGGCCGCGATTGGCGAAGATCGTGTCCTGCCAGCCCGCGAACCGGCATCTGCGGAAGACCGCGCGGTCGCCGTCGATGCGGATGGCCAGCGCCTGCCCGACGGGGCCGGCCGAGTTTTCGAACGTCACGTTCTCCGCGAGGAAATCATCGGCGTCGATCACCGTGGAGGGCGTGCGGAACGTGCCGATGGGTTTCCCGTCGAGCCCGATCTGGTTCGCGTGCAGGTCGTGGGTGAGGATCGTCGTGGCGGCGTCTTCACCGATCAGGCGGAAGAAGCGCTTCTCCTTTTGCACATAGAGCAGCTCCTTGTAGGTGCCCGGTTTGATCCGGATGACGACGGGGCTGTTCGAGCCGCCCGACGGCACCGACATGATCGCCTGCTGCACCGAGGTGAACTGGCCGGAGCCGTCCTGCGCCACCCGCACTTCGACCGGTGCGGCGACAACCACCGAAGACGCGAAGGTGCCGGTCATGGCCAATAGCCCGAGCAGGCAGCGCGATGGGAAGGTCATAGGATGCGCCCGTGATAGGAGCCTCGGCCCCCATCGACAATCCCCGCGCCATGCAAATCGTTCCCGGAATATGGCACCGCCCCAATCACTCGGCCGGGGCCGGGCCTTCGGCCGCGCGCACCAGATAACCGCCCGACTTCTGGTCGGCGTCGAGCTTGAGGAGCCCGCGCTTCTGCGCCTCCAGCAGCAGGTCGTTGAAGGAGCGGAACCCATAGGCGCGTTCGTTGAAGCCGGGGTTCAGCCGCTTGATCGCCTGCTTGATCATCGAGCCCCAGATCGCCTCGTCCTCCTCGCGTTCGTCCACCAGGGCGTCGAAGGTCGTCGTGACCTGCTCCAGCGCCTTGTCCAGCGAGAGCGTCTTCACCACCGGCACCTCGGCGGCCTTTGCTGCAGCATCTTTCGGCTGGGCGGGGGTGCCGCCGCTGCGGTTGCGCTGCTGCTGGCGCGCCTTGCTGACCTGTTCGCGGACGAGATCGTCGTAGTAGAGGAATTCGTCGCAGTTGTTCAGGAAGAGGTCGGACGTGGAGTTCTTCACCCCCACGCCCACGACCTTCTTGGCGTTCTCGCGCAGCTTGCTGACCAGCGGGGAGAAGTCCGAATCGCCGCTGAGGATCACGAAGGTGTCCACGTGCCCCTTTGTGTAGCAGAGGTCCAGCGCGTCCACGACCATGCGGATGTCGGCCGAGTTCTTGCCCGACTGGCGCACGTGCGGGATCTCGATCAACTCGAAGGCCGCCTCGTGCAGGTCGCGCTTGAACTCCTTGTAGCGGTCGAAATCGCAGTAGGCCTTCTTCACCACGATGTGGCCCTTGAGCAGCAGGCGCTCCAGCACCTTCTGGATGTCGAACCTGGGGTAGCGCGCGTCCTGCGCGCCGAGCGCGATGTTTTCCAGGTCGAGGAACAGCGCCATCGTGGCGTCTTTGGCGGAGGAGGGATTCATGAAACGTTGGTTTGGTGTCTAGCACGCCCCCCCCTGCGCCGCGAGGGAAAGCACGGACAATCTTCCGCCCGACCGCAGGCCGAGATAGGTCGCGGCTCGTCTCCGCCGCCGGCCCCGCATAGCCTCCGCCCATGCCAACGCTGCCAGAAGCCCTGCATCGCCTCCGGACGGAACTCGCCGAAGCGCTGCGCGCCGAATCCTGTTCACCGCACGGACCCGAGCCGAAAGCGGCGCGGGTGACGCTGGAGCTGAAACTGGTTTTCCAGTCGGGCGCTTGGCGGCTCGTGGAAACATCGGATACCGGTCTCGCCGAAACCCAGATCCATTGCGTCACCGTGGAACTGCTGGCCGATGCTCCGCCGCCGCGGCCGGAAGGCCATCCGCTGGCCAACGAAGGGCCCCGCACCGAGGACACCCTCATTGCGCGCCTCTCCGAAGCCTTCGGTGCTCCCGGCTTCGACAGCTCGGCCCGAGCCACCGTCTTCCGGGAATCCCTCGAATCCTTCGCCCCTGAGGACATCCGCGCAGTCATCGCGGCGGTCGGTTCCTCCGGTGCGGTTCCCGGTGCCCATCCGGGGCTGGGACAGTCCGCCCACCGGATCGCCCGGCTCCTGGAAAGGGGCCCTGCGGGCATCGAAGCCGGCCGCAGCATCCTCGCCGCGCTCTTCGAGCGCCATTCTCCTTCCGAAATCCTCGCCCTGATCCAGTCCACCTGGAAAACGCAGGACGACTGGATCGACCGCTCCGGCCCGGGCTGAAGCCCGGCGCGATCCCGGAACCAGCGGCGAAATCGGCGCCGATCGGGGCGGTTTCACGGTGCGTTGAAATTGCCGAAAATGAACCTTGCCAAAACCCGGGCCGATTCCTTTCAATCCGCGTCCCCGCAAGGCTGGGTAGCTCAGTTGGTAGAGCAG
>CBFGQE010000009.1:0-18179 GCA_965650815.1 uncultured bacterium | reverse complement strand
AAGAGGGGATATTCGACGATGCCCAGTTCCTCCTTCTGGCGGAGCATGACGTTGACCGAATTGTGCAACACTCGCTCCACGAGGAAGTAGCTCAGTTCCGTCATCAGCACGCTGGCCTTGGGGAAGTGGCGGAGCGCGACGGGGAGGGAACCCACGTGGTCGTGGTGGCAGTGGGAGATGGCGATGGCATCGACCTCTTCCCGGGCGACGTTGGCGTAGAGGGGCAGGCTCTCGTGGCCCTCGCGTTTGGGGTGGGTGCCGGCGTCGAGCAGGATGCCGTGGCCCTCGATGTCCACAAACCACGACGTGGCACCGATCTGGGAGTCCGGGTTCAGGTTGGCGATGCGCATGGGAGGAAGGGGTGGCGGGTCATCTAAAACCGACAGCGGATTTTTTTTCAACGCAGGTTGAACAAAGCCTTGATCGAGGCGTCCATCCTTGCGTGGACACTCCGCAGCGGCCGGGTTTATGGGTTCCCGGCCGTGGCCGCCGATCAGCGGCTCTGGAGGGTTCGTTTGGTTGTTTGGGTGGGCGGGTGTCGCAAGACACCCGCCTTTACTTTTTGCGCCCGATGCGCCCCGGGCGGCCTACTGCTGGGCCTTCATCGCCTCCATCATGCGGGCCATCATCAGGGCCTGGGGCGACTCATACTTGGTGAACCCGGCCGGGGGCTCGAAGAGGGCGGCGGCGGGCTTGGCGTCATCCACCTTCTTGAAGAGCATGGTGACGGTGGTGCCTTCGAGCGTGGTCTGGAGCTGGACGGGCTGCTTCTTGGAGTTGACCCAGGCGAGGACCTCGGAGCTGGTGCCCTTGGCGTCGGTGATGACGACCTTCTGCTTGGTGCAGTCCTGGCCGTTGATCTTCTCGGAGCCGATGTCGGAGATGTCCACCTTGGCCTCGGACTTGTTCGGGGCGACGGCTCCGGGCGGGGTGAACTCCACGTAGGACTTGGCGTTGGGATAGACGAGGATCATGGCGGCGGTTTCCTCGCCGGTGATGGAGACGACCTTGTCGAGCCCGGCCGCCTTCATCTGGGCCATGGCGGCGGCGGGGATGAGCTCGCTGCGCATGGAGCCGAGGTCGAGGCTGGTCGCGGTGCGGCCGTTGAGCACGGCGAAATCGACATCCATCGAGATGTCCTGCGCGCCCTTGATCGAAACCTCGGCGGTGGAGGTGAAGGCGCTCTTGCCGAAGAGACGGAGGATGGCCTTGTCGAGGGCGGCGTTGGCCTTGGAGTCGCCGAGCTGGGCTTGGGCGTTGCCGGCGGCGAGCGCGAGCACACAGAGGCAGAGAAGCTGGAGCGGACGGAACAGTGTGGACATTGACATGGCGCGACAGTGGGGGCGGCGGGAAGCAGTGGCGAGAGGGAAAAACGGGATCGACCGGGGCGGCTCGGGCGTCGATCCAAGGCGGCGTGCCCGCTTCGCGGGGATGCGGTGGACTGGCGGTGGCCGCGCCGGCGGTTCCGTGACTTCTGGGCGCGGACGGATATTCCACTTGCTGATTCCGAAAAGCTCCCTCCTATAGTCCGCCGAATCTGTCGCCATCAATGACTGAACCCACCGCCGCCACCGGCCCGTCTTGGTCCATCCAGGAAGCCCGCTCCCTCTACAACATCGACCGCTGGGGGGCGAAATACTTCGACATCAACGACGCCGGCCATGTCGTGGTCAGCCCGTTGCAGGACAAGGGCGCCTCGGTGGACATCACCGACGTGATCGAGGAGGCCAAGGCGCGCGGGCTGAAGTTCCCGTTGCTGATCCGCTTCCAGGACATTCTCCGGCACCGCGTCGAGGCGTTGAACAACGCCTTCCGCGCTTCCATCGCCGAGTTCGGCTACCAGGGCATTTACCGCGGCGTGTTCCCCATCAAGGTGAACCAGCTCCGCGAAGTCGTGGAGGAGATCCTCGATGCGGGCAAGCCCTTCAACTTCGGCCTCGAAGTGGGGTCCAAGCCCGAGCTCTACGCCGGCATGGCGCTCCAGAGCGAGCCCGGTTCGCTCATCATCTGCAACGGCTACAAGGACGCCGCCTTCGTGAAGCTGGCCCTCCAGGGCATCAAGCTCGGCAAGAAGGTCATCATGGTCGTCGAGAAGCTGGAGGAGCTGAAGCAGATCATCGCCGTCTCCAAGGTGGTCGGCGTGGAGCCGATGGTCGGCATCCGCGCGCGCCTGTTGAGCAAGGGCGCGGGCAAGTGGGCCGAGAGCGGCGGCGAGAACGCCAAGTTCGGCCTCAGCACGGCCGAGCTGTTGGCCGCGACCGAACTGCTCCGCGCCGAGAAGCTGGAGCATTGCTTCAAGCTGCTGCACTTCCACATCGGCTCGCAGGTTCCCGACATCCTCACGGTGAAGAAGGCCGTGCAGGAGGCCTCGCGCTTCTACGCCAAGCTCCACAAGATGGGCTTCCCCATCGAGTTCATGGATGTCGGCGGCGGCCTGGGCGTGGACTACGACGGTTCCCGCAGCGCGTTCGACAGCTCCACCAACTACTCGTTGCAGGAATACACGAACGACATCGTCTATTACATCGCCGACGTCTGCAACGCCGAGAAGGTCAAGCATCCCGACATCATCTCCGAAAGCGGCCGCGCCCTCGTCGCGCACCACAGCGTGCTCGTCGTCGAGGTCTTCGGCGCGATCCACAAGTCGCCCGACGAGCCTCAGTTCATCTACGGCGAGAGCGAACACGCGCTGGTCAAGGAGCTCCTGGACATCCGCAAGAACCTCGGGAAGCTGAACAAGCTGGAGGCCTACCACGACGCGCTGGAGCGGAAGGAGGACGCCCACAACATGTTCACCCTCGGCCTCATGGAATTGCCCGAGAAGGCCAAGATCGAATCGCTCTACTGGGAGATCGCCAAGTCGGTGGTCGATTCCTTCCGCGGCCAGTCCTACATCCCCGAGGAGATCCGGAAGCTGGAGGACAGCCTCGGCGACCAATACCTCTGCAACTTCTCCGTCTTCCAGTCGCTGCTCGACCATTGGGCGCTGGGCCAGCTCTTCCCCATCATGCCGGTGAGCCGCTTGAACGAGCGCCCGACCCGCGAGGGCACCCTGGTGGACATCACCTGCGACTCCGACGGCGCGATCAACAAGTTCGTGGACCTGCGCGATGTCCGCGACACGTTGCCCATGCACGAGCTGAAGCAGAACGGCAACGGCCAGGAGCCCTACTACCTGGGCTTCTTCCTCATGGGCGCCTACCAGGACATCATGGGCGATCTCCACAACCTCTTCGGCCGCGTGAACGAGGTCCACGTGTTCCTCGAACCCGACGAGCCCGCCGGCTACTACGTCGAGGAAGTGATCGAGGGCAACACCATCATCCAGTGCCTCACCGCCGTGCAGTATGACGAGAAGGAGCTGCAGCGGCAGATGAAGGCCCAGGTGGACGCGGCGATCAAATCCGACCGGCTCAAGCCGAAGGAAGCCATGAGCCTGCTCGACGACTACGAGCGGGGCCTCAAGGAATACACCTACCTCTCCATCTGAGCGGCCGGGATGCGGGCGCGGTTCCCGAACGGGTGACGAATTCGTGCTGGTTTCGGGAAAACCCTGTCTCGCATCCTCCCGCCGCGCCGCATGCCGCTTTCCGGTCCCCAGCCTGAACTGCTCCGCGCCCTCGGCCGGATGGTGCGGGGGCTCTCGGCGTTGTTCTGGGGTGTGCCCCTCGTCCTGCTCACCTACGTCGGCACTTCGCGGCCGGACTTTTTCCCGTCCCTGGGCTGGCTGGCCATCGCGCCGCCGCTGATCGCCACCGGCCTCGTCTGGCACGGCATCGGCCTGCTCAAACACTACCAGCCCCAGGAGCGCATCTGGCTGCGCGCGCTCGACCGCGCCCAGTTCTTCGCGCTGGTGAACTTCGGTTTGATCCCGTTTCTCGTCTTCTACCGCGACCACGGTCCGACGCCGCTGAACAGCGCCAGCGTCCAGCTGCTGGGCGGTTCCAGCCTCTGCCTGCTCTTCGTGCTCAACCTCGTCCTGCTCCGGCTCACCGCCATGTTGCCGGACGAGGCGCTGCGGCTGGAGGCGCGGCTCTTCACCCGGTTCAACCGCGCCGTGCTCGTCCTGTTGCCGGTGATGCTCGGGCTGCTCGCGCTGTTGCGCCGGGTGGAGCAGATCCCCACGGGATTCGCCCGCGTGCTGGCCTTCATCGAATTCCTCGGGCCCGGCTGGACGCTCTTCCTGCTGCTGTTGCCGCTCGCCATGACGATGGTCCTGATCTGGAAGGTGAAGGAAACCGTCCTCGCCTCGATCGTCGAAGGCCCGCGCTGAAGCTCCAAGGACGGACAGGGCAATCTGGGCCAGGTGTCTGGCACGGCCCCGTGTCGGTTCTTGCCGTGGAGGCGGGCGGAAGGCCGAGAGGGGCAAGTTCTCGCTCCGTTCCCGTTGTCTTCATGCGACAGCGACTCTTTTGGGGGTCGCTGCCAAGGGTTGGAGCTGCGGACGAACCAAGTGTCCCACGATGCGAACCGCGTTCGCCGCGAAGCAGCCCAGACTGGCGATCAGCAGCAGCCAGCTCCAGCGGGCGAACGTTTCATGAGCGAAGAGTTGGGCCGTAGCGACGCCGATCAAACCCAGCGCGTAAGTCCAGTAGCCGGCGGCTTGCAGCACGTGCGAATACATCTCGTGCAGGGCTGGCACTTTGTTCCGGCCGATGGCCCCGCCGTAGGCGCGATACCAGACGAGGAACGGCAGGATCTTGTAGAGCATTCCCCAGATGGCCCAGGCCACCACGCCGAAGACGGCCACGAAGCCATAGGCATTCTCCAGTCGGGCGGTGAATTCCGTCGGTTCCAAACCGGGCCAGCTCAGGAACACGCCCAGCGCCGCCAGCGGACCGAGCAGCGCGAGCGCGGTGAAGAAGCTCCGTAGGCCCCAGTCGAAGCCACGGCGTTTGCGGGCGCGCAGGATGGCGGCCAGCTCCACCGCATAGACCGCAAGCCCGGCCACGACGAGGCCGACAAAGGCCAGCTTCCACGGGTTCCGCAGCGCCATCGTTGGAACCAGTCCGAGCAGGCCGGCGTTCAGCAGATGGATCGACCACCGGGCGCGCCGTTCGCTCCGCACATCACCGAGCAGGAACATCGGCACCAGCTTGTAGCTCACCGCCATGATCAGGACGACGAACGCGCCCAGCACGCCGAGATGCGCGTGCGCATGCATCGAGGCGATGGGATCGAGCCGATTGATCTGCGGCCAGCACTTCGCCGAAGCGAGGAACAGGCCGACCAGCATGGTCAGCGTGAGCCAGACGGTGGACGAGGCGATGCCGTAGGCGACCGCGTTCCAACGCGGAGCGCCGCGCAGGGTGCGGAAGACGTTCCACGCGAAGAGGCCGACACCGAGGCCGAAGACGGAGCCGAAGTGTCCGATCTGTTTCGGGTTCCACACCCAGAACATCGCGACCATGCCGGGCACGCCGATGAGGTGGCACCAGAAGTGGAACCGCGCTTGGCGTTCGCTGTGCAGCTTGGTTTCCAGGGCCACGGGCACGAGCTGATACATCGCGCCCATCACCACGCTGGCGATGAAGCCGAGCACGACGAGATGCGTGAGCGCCACAAACTGTGGGCCGTAGTGGTAGCCCACGACCAGGTCCGGGCGGAATGAGAGCCAGACCACGGACGCCAGGAACGAAACCAGACCCAGCGCCATGAATCGCAGCGGAAGGGTGACATCGGGCGCGTGTTCGGCGGCCAGGGCGGCCTTCTTCGCGGGCACACGGCATTCTTTGGAATCCGCCTTTCGCGCCGGATCGGGGGAACCCACCCCTGACCCCTCCGAGGAGGGGAACTGGGAACGCGCGGTCGGCGGTCGGTTCGCGTCCTGCCCTATCCCCTCCCGGGAGGGGTCAGGGGTGGGTTGCTGGCTTGGACTGGCGGGAAGATGCCCAGGCCGGATGGATTCTCCGGTAGAGCGGGAGGCTTCAGGCTGAGGGGACAGTCTGGGAGACTGTCCTACTTGGGGCGCGATGTTCATGGTCGCCTCCGGTTTCATTGGGTCGAACGGGAGATGCGGGTGAGGAAGCTGCCGTCGGGACGTTCCTCGGTGGTGCCGGTGAAGCCACGCGCTTCCAGTTGGGGATAGAGATGGAGCGGACGGCGGTCCGTCAGCGCGTGGAGTTCCGCCCAGTCGGGCAACGACTCGACTGCCTCCAGGATCGTGACCATCGGTTGCGGCGGCTCCAGCCCGCGCGCGTCCACCTCGACATATTGGCCGGGCTCCGTCGGTTCGAGACGCGCAGGAAGCGGAACGGCCGGAGCTTCGACGGCGGGTTCTCCCTTTTCAAAGAGCACCTCCCACGCGCCGGGTTCGAGCAGTTGTTCGCGGTGGCTGTAGCCCATCCGCCCGAGCACGAAGAAGAGGGGCGTGGGTTTGAAAGGGGCGATCAAGCGCAGGCCCTGGCCACCGGCGAGGCCGCGCACCGCCTCCAGGATCTTCGCGAGCGGTTCCCGTCCCGAACGCAAGTCGTCCCGGACATCCAAGGTGAGATAGGCGTTGTTCATCTTGATGAAAGCATCGGCCAAGGAGGGACCGAGGGCTTTGACGTGGGTCAAGGGAACGGGGGAACCCGAATTCTCGGCCCGCAGAAAACGCGGGACGCGCGGAACGCAACTACGTAGCGGTGAACGGGAGTTCGCCGCTGACTAAACGGAACGCACCTTCGCTCAGTGGTGCTTCGTCTCGGACGACGGTGCGGCGGGCTTCTTCGTTTCCTTCTCCAGCACGGCTACGACGTCGTCCACGCGCTGGTTGAGGCCCTGAAGCTGGTAGGCGATCTCGCCGTCGGCGTTGAGGATGGTGATGAGATTGGAGTGGGCGAACTGGCCTTTGGCGTCCTTCTGGTAGTTCACGCCGAGGAGCGCGGCGAGTTCGCGGACGTCGTCGGGCTGGCCGGTGAAGAGGGACCAGTTCTTGGCGGGGAGCTTTTCCTTTTCGCGAAAGGCTTTCAGCGCGACGGGCGTGTCGCGTTCGGTGTCGAAGCTGACGAGGACGAAGTCCACCTGGCCCTTCAACGATTCGGGCAGCGCGGCCTCGATGCGCTTCATGTCGTGGAGCAGAATCGGGCAGGCGTATTCGCAGTGGCTGAAAAACATGGCGAGCACCTGGGGACGACCCTTCAGGACTTCCAGCTTCGTCTCGGTGCCGACGTCGGAGGTCCAAACGGATTCGAGCTGGTAGAGGGATTTGTCAGTGGTGGGGGCGGAGGCTTCGACCTTGCGGCAGCAAGGAGGTTTTTCGTCATGGGTTGAAGGCGCCGGGTCGGCCGCGAAGAGGGTCACCGACAGCACCAACGACGGAACGACGGCGAAGGACGAAGCACGAAGGCCAAAGGCCAAGGGAAGCGCGAAGGTTTTGGCCTTTGGCCTTCTGGCTTCGTCATTCCGCGCGGCGGTGGTGTTCATGGTTTTTCTCCAGGGTTGGCCTCGCCGCGCGGCGGGTCGTAAGCGCAGCGGAAGCCGAGGTTGTGGACGGTGTAGGCGGCCTTGAGCGAGCTGCGGAACCCGAAACGCAGGTAGGCCGGGAAGTCGGAGGGATCGGACGCGTTCTGCGAACCGGCGCCGCAGAAGAGCTGGCGCTCGATGCCGGTGTCGCCGCGCGCGTCGCCGGTCACGAGCGCGGTGTTGAAGTCGCTGGTCCATTCCCAGACGAGGCCGTGCAGGTCGTGGACGCCGTGGAAGTTCGCCCGGCCGGAACCGGCGGCGGGCAACACCGAGGGCGCTGGCGTGGCATGCCAGCGGGCGATCAGGCGGCGGTGTTCGAGGTCGTTGGTGCCGTCGGCGCGGGTGAACCCGGCGCTGGCGGCGAGTTCCCATTCGGCGGTGGTGGGCAGGCGGCCGCCGCGCCATTGGGCGAAGGCCTTGGCGGCGAACCAGGAGATCCAGGTGACGGGCTGGTCGGCGTTCACCGCGGCGTTGGTGCCGAGATCGAGGTCGCCGGCCCAGTGGCGGAGGTAGTTCTCGTCGGCGAAGAGGCGCTTCACCCGGGAGCGTTGCCAGCGCGGATGGGCGCGGACGAAGTCGAGGAACTCGCCGTTGGTCACGGGGCGGGCGTCGAGTTGGAAGGCGGCGACGGGGACTTCCTTCAGATCGTCGGGGCCGCGAAAGAGCGGGCGGTAGGTGCCGGAGGGGATAGGGACGCGATTGGTTTCGGCGAAGGCGGTGGACGATAGGAGGCAGAGCAGGATGAAGACGGAAGCAACCACAGATGGACACAGATGAACACAGATGGGGGAACGGAAGAGGTAGGGCGAAGGCTCCCGCCGAGCCGCCTCGGGGCCGCCTGCGAACGAGCGGGCTTCACTGGCGACTCCGGAGCGCTGGGGAGTTGCCAGTGGGGCTGGGCAGGCAAGTCCGCTCATCCGCCGGCGGCTCGGCGGGAGCCTTCGCCCTACCTTTGCGGCGCTGCCACCCGCGCGAGTCGCTTTCGGATCTGGGTTCATCGGTGTCTGTCTTTGGTTTCGGTTCCTCGTCTTCGCCCGAGGGACGAAGACGAGGACGCGGAGGATGAGGAGGAATGTTCGCTCAGTGGCTCACGTCGCCCTTGACCTGGCGGACTTCATCGACGCTGACGGCGTCGCCGGCGTTGCCCCAAGTGTTGCGCACGTAGGTGAGCACATTGGCCACCTGCTCTTCGCTCAACGATACGGGGGGCATCACGCCGTTGTATTTCTTGCCGTTGACGGTGATCTCGCCGGACAGGCCCTTCACCACGGCGCGGATGGAGCGTTCCTTGTCGGCCATCAAGTAGTCGGACTTGGCCAAGGGCGGGAAGACGCCGGGCAGGCCCTGCCCGTTGGCCTGGTGGCAGGCGAAGCAGGCCTGCATATAGACACGCTTGCCCTTCTCGATCTGGATGTCCTTGGTCAGGCCCGCGATCTTGGGATCGTTCGCGATGGCCTCCTTGCGCTGGGCCTGGAGCTTGTCCACCGCGTCGCTGGCCGAGGCCACGGCGTCGCCGAAATAGACGGCGTCCACTTCCTTGCCCGAGTAGGTCAGCAGGTTCTGCGGCCCTTCCACCTTCAACATGCCGATGGCCCCCTTGTTGAACGCGCGGAAGAGCGAATGGTCCACGAGGATGTAGGTGCCGGGCACTTCGAGGCCGAACTCGACGATGGTCGATCCGCCGGCCGGCACGAGCGTGGTCTGCACCTGTTCCTGGTTGGCCTTCACGCCGCCCTCGCCATAGACGCGGTCGAAGATCTCGCCGATGACGTGGAAGGAGGAGATGAGGTTCGGACCGCCGTTGCCGAAGAAGATGCGGACCTTTTCGCCGACGTGGGCCTTGAGCGCGTTGTCGCCCACGAGCGAACCGGCGGAGCCGTTGAAGAGCACGTAGGTCGGCTTCTCGTCGATGGCCTTGTCCTGGTCGAAGGGTTGCAGTCCCTCCTCGCCGAAGCGGCCGGCGGTGTAGAAGTCGCCCTGCACGACGTAGAACTCCCGGTCCACCGGCGGCAGTCCCTCCTTCGGCTCCACATAGATCAGGCCATACATGCCGTTGGCCACGTGCATCCCGACGGGCGCGGTGGCGCAGTGGTAGATGTAGAGGCCGGGGTTGATGGCCTTGAAGGAGAACTGCGACTTGTGCCCGGGCGCGGTGAATGAGCTGGCCGCGCCGCCGCCGGGACCGGTCACGGCGTGCAGGTCGATGTTGTGGGGAACCTTGCTCGAAGGATGGTTCGCCAGGTGGAACTCGACGAGATCGCCTTCGCGGACGCGGATGAACTTGCCGGGAACTTCGCCGCCGAAGGTCCAGAAGAGGTAGTCCACGCCGTCGGCGATCTTCTTCACCACCTCCTTCACCTCCAGGTTCACGATGACCTTGGTGGCGTGCTTGCGCTTGATCGGCGGCGGGACGTGCGGCGCGAAGGTCAGCACGGCGACTTCCTCGCCCTGGATGGTGGGATCGAGGCCCTTGGCGTTCGGGCCCTTCGGGTCGTTGAGCTCCGGCGCGCCCTCCTCGGCGGCGAAGAGCGGGGTGGAGACGAGCGCCGCCGCCCCTGCGAGCGCGGCAAGCCAACGGCCGATGGGTTTTGCTTTCATGGTGTTCATGGATTCTGCGGTTTGAGTTGAACGGAAGTCGGGCCTTGTTCCCGGAACGCCGGAGCGTGTCCCTGTGCTGGTGGAGTGGTTCCGGTTGTAGCAACACGAGAGGAGGTGTCATCCCCAATTTTCGGGGCCGCCGCGATCGGGGCGAGCGTCAGCAGCATGGAGAACCGTTCCGCGGCACGGACCGCGTGCGGCAGGCCCGGCGGCATGTGGACGAAGTCGCCCGCTTTCAGCGTGTGCCATTCGCGGCCGAGCAGGAACTCGCAGCCGCCGGAAAGCACCTGCACGGTGGCGCGATGCGGCGAGGTGTGCTCGGTCAGCTCCTGGCCCGCGTCGAAGTGGAACAGCACCACGCGGAGCTGCGGCGTCTGGAGCAGCGTGCGGCTGACGATGGCGTGGTCGCGGAACGCGGTGTCGTCGATCAACGACAGGCGGCCTTCGGCGTCGGAGGCCAGGGCGGGAAGCGTCTTCATGTGCCATGAGAATCGGCTTGCCGTGGACAAGACGCTTTGACTCAGGTCAAGGCGCGGGCGGGTTGCAGCCGTTTCACTGCTCGCGACACGCCGGAAACGGCCGATGATCGCACCATGAAAGGAACCCAACCATGACCCTCCGCATCGGCGAAGCCGCCTCGCCCACCTTCCAACAGCCCCTGGCCCTGATGTCCGATTGCCACCGTCGCGTGGAGCGGTTCCTCGGCCTGCTCCGCCGTGTCGCGCAAGAGTCCGACGGCGGTCCCTTGAACCCGCTGCAACGCGAGGCGCTGGAGACGGCGCTCCGCTACTTCCGCGAAGCCGCGCCCAAACACACGGCCGACGAGGAGGAGTCCCTCTTTCCCCGCCTGCGCGCGTTGGGCACGCCCGAGGCGCTCGCTGTTCTGGAGAAGGTCGCCGCGCTGGAGGCCGACCACGAAGCGGCCGGTCCCGCGCACGATGCGGTGGAGATCTTCGGCCGCCTCTGGCTCGCGCGGAACCGCCTCGGGTCCGACGAACTCGCTGCCCTGCGCGGACATTTGGACGAGCTCGATGCTCTCTATCGCCGCCACATCGCCATCGAGGACCACGAGGTGTTTCCGCTGGCCGGACGCATCTTGGCCGAGGCCGCTTTGGCCGACGTCGGCCGCGAGATGGCCGAACGGCGCGGCCAGCCGTTCCAACGTCCGGGCTTGGCGGAAGCCGTCCGCCGCTCCAACCCTTCTCCCCGCCATGCCACCGCTTGACCGCTTCAAACGCCTCGATGTCCGCCCGCTCCTGGCCAAGGGCGTGGAACCGTTCCCCGAAGTCCGCCGCCGCGCCGACGCGTTGAAGGACGGCGAAGGCTTGCTGGTCGTCGCGCCGTTCCTGCCGTCGCCGCTGATCGAACTGCTCGGCAGCGAAGGCTTCGCGTCCAAGGTCGAGCGCGGGCAGGGGAGCGATTGGGTGGTGTATTTCTGGAAGCCGACCGAGTAGGAACCCGCCATGTCCCAGCCGCTCGCCGAACTCAAGCAGGCCGTCCTGGTCAACACCCTGCGCACCTGCCAGCTCTTCGTCGGGCTGCCATCGGCCGATCTCGCCGGCATCGCCGACCTCGCCGTGGTGAAGACGCTGGCCAAGGGCGACTACCTGTTTCACGAAGGCGAGCCGTCGCACGGCTTCTACGTGGTGCAGAAAGGCGCGATCAACGTCCACCGCGTCAACGCCAGCGGGAAGGAGCAGGTCATCCACGTCTTCCGCGCGGGCGAATCCTTCGCCGAGGCCGCCTTGGCCACCGAGCGCGGGTATCCCGCCGATGCCCGGGCGGTCGAACCGTCGCAGGTGCTGCTGATCCAGAAGTCCGGCTTCGTCGCGCTGCTGCGCAAACAGCCCGAACTCGCGCTGCGGATGCTTGGCTCCATGAGCGGCCATCTCCGGGTGCTCGTCGGCCAGCTCGAAGACCTCACTCTGAAGGATGTGGAGACGCGGCTGGCGAACTGGCTGGTGAAACGTTGCCCAGATCCGGCTTCCACCGCGCCGCACGTCGTCGAACTGAAAGGCACCAAGCGCGTGCTCGCCGCCGAACTGGGCACCGTCAGCGAAACGTTCTCCCGCACCTTGGCCAGCTTCCGCGAACGAAAGCTCGTCGCGGTGAAGGGTGGCGCCATCACGGTGCTGAATCCCTCGGCCCTTCGCGCGCTGCTCCGGAGGAACCTGGGCGAGTGAGGCAAGTGCCCGTGGCGTGCGCGGGAACGATGCGCTGAACCGGAGCGCTTACGGTAAAGTCCGTCCTTCGTCCATCCTCGTTCCATGGCGCCGCTCCATCCGGGGAAGGGCGTCGCAGTTTATTGCGCCTCTTTACGGCCTACCCCGGTTTTCCCGCTTGCGGACGAAGCGGCGGCGCTTGCAGCGTCCGGGAGACCAATCCCCCATTCCCATGCGAACCCACCTTCTCCGCTCCATTCTCGGCGTCGCCTGCATCGCGGCTGTTTCGCTCGTCGTCGGCTGCGCCCACGGGCCGAAGACCGAACCGGGCTTCACCAGCCTCTTCAACGGCAAGGACCTCACCGGCTGGGGCTACAAGACCAACAGCTTCGCCGGGCAGACGAAGAGCATCGACGGCCGCTATGAGGTCAAGGACGGCATCCTCGTGGTGAACGAGATCAAGACGCCCCGCACCTTCAGCAAGATGTGGACGACGAAGGAATTCCCGACCGACTTCGTCCTGCGCCTCCAGTTCCGCGCCGGCGTGGGCGGCGACAGCGGTATCTACCTGCGCGACCCGCAGCTCCAGTGCCGCGACTACCACCGCATGGGCCCCTACAAGAACCTGAAGAACTACCGCCCGCAGGAGTGGAACGACATCGAGGTGGTGGTGAAGGACAATGTCGCGTTCGCCACCTGCAACGGCGAGGTGCTGGAAGCCGCGATGAAGCTGCCCAAGACCGGCCCCATCGGCCTGGAAGGCGATCTCGGCGTCTTCGAATACCGCAACATCCGGATCAAAGAGCTGCGCTGAGGCGAGGTTTTTGTTGGAGCGGAAAGCCGCTGGGCCGTTTCTTGTTCTCCAACGAACGGGATCGGACACCAGATTTCACCTCGATCCGGGAAGTCGTCATCGACATCGGCGGGGGATTCCCGGAGGTTGCGCGAGCGCGTGACAAATCCCCGATCCGGGCAGGAGCTGATTCTTGCTACCAAAGCTTATGCCCATGACGACCCGCGTCGCAGTTGGTGGTGCATCCTCTCCACGGCCTTTCTCCTGGCGGCCGCTTGGGTGGGAACCCTCTGGAACGTCCATCCCACCGCCCAGATCGCCTGTAGCATGCTGACCGGGCTGCTGCTCCTGCGGATGTTCGTGATCTACCACGACCAGCAGCACCACGCGATCCTGCCCAACTCCAAGCTCGCCGAGGGACTCATGCGTGTCTTCGGCGTGTTGGCGCTCAGTCCCAGCAGCATCTGGCGCAGCTCCCACAACCACCATCACAGCCACAACTCCAAGCTGCGCGGATCGCATATCGGGTCGTTCCCGATCATGACCAAGGAACAGTTCCTCAAGAGCAGCCCGTCCGAGCGGCGCACCTACCTCTTCGTCCGCCATCCCGGCACCATTCTCTTCGGCTACCTCTTCGTCTTCCTGATCGGCATGTGCCTCGCGCCGTTTCGCCGCGATCCCAGGGAGCACGTGGACTGCCTGGTGGCGTTGCTGGTCCACGGCGGCATCGGCGCGGCGCTGCTGTTCTTCGGCGGATGGAAGGCGTGGGTCCTGGCCCAATTGGTGCCGCACTTCGTCCTCTACGCCATCGGCTCCTATCTCTTCTATGCGCAGCACAACTTCACGGGCGTTTCCTTCGCCGACAAAGGCGGATGGACCTACGAAAAGGCCGCGCTCGAATCCTCCAGCTACATGCGCATGGGCCGGATCATGGCGTGGTTCTCCGGCAACATCGGCTACCACCACATCCATCATCTGAACGCCAAGATCCCGTTCTACCGGCTGCCCGAGGTGCTCCGCGCCATGCCCGAACTGCAGACGCCCAAGATCACCACGCTGAACCCCGCCGACATCTTCCGCTGCCTGCGGCTCAAGGTCTGGGACGTGGAAACGCAGCGGATGGTCGGCGTCCATCAACTCTGAATGGCCTCCCGCGACCGATCCGAGGGGCTTCAAACCGAACCTGAAACACCCATCGCGTCGTCGCCGGAAAGTTCCTCCGCCGCCGCCAACCCCAGACACCATGTCCTACACGGCGGCCCAACTCGCGACCCAACTCGGCGGTGAAATCATCGGCGACGGCTCCGTCGTCCTCACCGGTCTGGCCCCGGCCGATGCCGCGCGCACGGGCGATCTGACCTTTGCGGAAAAGGAGAGCTACCTCGCCGCCGCCGAAGCCAGCGCGGCCACGGCCATCCTCGTCCCTGCCGGCTTCAATTCGGCGACCAAGACGCTCATCCGCGTGGCCAATCCCCGCGTCGCCATGGCCAAGGCCTTGCCCCTGTTCTTCCCGGCCGATGCACCTTCGCCCGGCATCGACTCGACCGCGAAGATTGCCGCCACCGCCGAGATCGATCCTTCGGCCCACATCGGCCCCGGCTGCGTCATCGGCGACGACGTGAAGATCGGTCCGAAGTGCGTATTGCTCGGCGGCAACCACGTCGGCAAAGGCAGCCGACTCGTCGGCGAAGTCCGACTGCATCCCAATGTCGTCCTCTATCCCCGCACCCAGGTCGGCCAGCGCGTCGCCATCCACGCCGGGACCGTCATCGGCTCCGACGGCTACGGCTACGTTTTCGACCAAGGGCGGCACCTGAAGATGGAGCAGGTGGGCAACGTGGTCATCGGCGACGACGTCGAGATCGGGGCCAACGCCGCCATTGATCGCGGCGCGCTCGGCTCCACCGTCATCGGCCCCGGCACCAAGATCGACAACCTCGTCCACGTCGCCCACAACGTCGTCATCGGTCCCCATTGCCTTGTGATGGGCCAGGTCGGCTTCGCCGGCAGCACCAAGCTCGGCGCCTACTGCGTGATCGCCTCCCAGTCCGGCATCGCCGGCCACCTCAAGCTCGGCAACCAGGCGACGGTCGGGGCCAAGTCCGGCGTCATGCGCGACGTCGGCGACAAGGAAACCGTCCTCGGCATCCCCGCCGTGGCCGACAAGCAGGCCAAACGCCAGTGGATCGCCACCCAGCAGCTCCCCGACATGGTCCGCACCCTGCGCGACCTCCAGAAGCAGGTGGAGGAGCTGAAGGCGAAGGTGGGCTGAGTTTCTCCCTCTGGTCGGGAAGGAAAATTTAGGCTGGTCTTCGGCGCCCGCTTTCCCAGTTTCAGCGCCAATCGAAGGAGTTGAATTGCGGGCAGCCAGAGATGGCTGCGAGTGATGAGGCTCATCAACGATGCTTGCTGAAAAATGGAGAAGTTCATCCAGATCCGGTCGGCCAAATTTCCCGTTCTGCCAGGTGAAGAAGAAGAACTGGTTAACATGGGGATGTATGGCAAGGCGGTGGCCCAGTATCTGCAGGCAAAATTGAAAGAACGCAGCTACGAAGTCCCATTCTTCTGTTGTGAGGATTGGGGTTGGTTCGTGAAGTTGAAGAACGCGCCATTCGAATTTGGAGTCTGTATCTACTGTGGGCCGGAAAGAGATGGGGTGATCGACTTTTTCTGCACGGATGCCGCGACAGGGCCAAGACAATGGAGTTGGAGACGGTTTCGTTTCGTGGATACCAAGCCTTGGGTGGAGCGACTGCACGACGACATGGTCTCGATCTTCCGGTCGGATCCAGACGTGGAACTTGTCAGCACCGATCTGGACGGTCCGTATCTAAGCGATGAGGGGGATGACGTGAGCCGCAATTGTCCCGAGTGCAATCAGTCCGGACTTAGTCGATGGGCACGCCGATGTCCCAATTGCGGTCTTCTGCTTCCTGCCGACTGGAGAAGCGGCGAGTGAAGGCGAAGCGCGTGCTGCGGCGCTTATGATGTTTGTCGATGTGTGGCGCTGTAGACGACAGGGTTTTGTTGGGTTTGAGCAGATCAGGCAGAAAAGCCTCATCGATTTCGGCTTGCGGTGTTCTACCATCCCTCTGGTGCTCCTGTTTCCGTCGTCTTCTCAACCCACCGCTTTCGCTGTGGGCTACGGTTTACCGCTGCTCCGCAGCTTCAATCCGGGCGGAACGCCGTAGTCGCTTCATGGCACGAAGCTGAAAAAGAAGGAGTCTGTTTCTGGGATTGTCGTCCGCGTCGCTCCCAGCCCGTTGCAGCATTGCCTTCGTTGAAAGATCAGCCGAGAAGTGGGCCATGAAACCGTGCGGATTCTTCTTCGGTCTTTCGCTCCTGCTTTCGGTTGGGACGGCTCTGGCCGATTGGCCCCAGTTTCGCGGACCGCAGGCCTCCGGCCAGACCACCGGTCCCGAGACGCCGCAGACATGGAACGGCGAGAGCGGCGAGAACGTTCTCTGGCGCGTGCCCGTCGCGGGTCTTGGCCATTCCAGCCCGGTCATCGTCGGCGACCGCATCTTCCTCACCACCGCCGTCAACGAATCCGGCCAGGCCGAGCTGAAGGTCGGGCTCTATGGCGACATCGGCGCGGCGCAGGACAACGGCGTGCAGAAGTGGGTCGTGCTCTGCCACGACCGCAAGACCGGCGCGAAGCTCTGGGAGACCGTCGCCCACGAAGGCCGGCCCGCTATCCAGCGCCACACCAAGGCTACCCACGCCAATTCATCGGCGGCCAGCGACGGACGCCACGTCGTCACCTTCTTCGGCAGCGAGGGGCTGTATTGCCACGACCTCGACGGGAAGCTGGTTTGGAAGAAGGACCTCGGTGTGCTGGACGTGGGTTACTTCAAGTCACCCACGGCGCAATGGGGCTTCGCCAGTTCGCCCATCATCCACGACGGCCGCGTGCTGGTGCAGTGCGACGTGAAGACCGGCAATGAACTGTGGCGCACGCCGCGCGTAGAAGTGCCGACGTGGTGCACGCCCACCGTGACCGAGGCCGGCGGCAAGCAGATCGTCCTCATCAACGGCTACCGCCACACCGGCGCGTATGAGTTCGAGACCGGCCGCGAGCTGTGGAAGCTCAGCGGTGGCGGCGACATCCCGGTGCCCACGCCCATCGTCGCGCACGGACTGGCGTTCTTCACCAGCGCGCATGGCCCGTCCTCGCCCATCTACGCCATTCGTCCCGAAGCCACCGGCAACCTCACCTTGGAATCCGGCGCGACGACCAATGCGGGCATCGTCTGGAGCGTGCCGCGCAAAGGGAACTATATGCAGACGCCCATCGTCGTGGGCGACCTGCTCTTCTGCTGCAACGACGCGGGCATCCTGAGTTGCTACGACGCCAGGACCGGCCAGCTCCACTACCAGGAACGCCTCGCCCGCACCGCCGACGGCTACACCGCGTCCATCGTGGCCAGCGGCGACCGGCTCTACTGCACCAGCGAACAGGGCAAGGTGATCGTCGTCCGCGCCGCGCCGACCTTCGAGGTCATCGCCACCAATGACCTCGGCGAAACCTGCATGGCCACGCCGGCCATCAGCGACGGCGTGCTCTTCTTCCGCACCCGAAGCCAGCTCGTGGCGGTCGGGGCGAAGCAGAAGTAGCGGTTCCTTGCGCACCGAACCGGTTGCATCCCCGTGGTCTTGTCCTGGGGTTGGGCTGGACGCGACTTGGTAGCCGCCGACGTAAGTCGTCGTTGATCAGATAGTGGACGTCCTTCGTGAACGGCGTGGACTTGCGTCCGCGGCTGTCTGTCAGCGCAAAAACGCCTCGTGCAGGCCGCCGTCCACGGTGATCACCTGGCCGGTGGTTTTACTGAGGCGGTTGGTCACCAGCAGGAAGTAGGCTTCGGCCTGGTCGGCGGGGGTGATGACGGCTTGCCGGAAGGCGGTAAGCCGGGCAATACCTCGGCCATGAGCACGGCGAGACTCTCCACCAAGGGACGACTGCTGATCCCCATCCAACTCAGGAGGTCGCTCGGTCTTCGGCCCGGTGATCGGGTTGAGGTGAAACTGGAAGGTGACAGGCTGATCGTTCAGCGGGCGGACCAGACAAAAGCCAAGTTGATACAAGGCAAGTTTGGGCGCGTCGTGCTTACGGCGCCTCCCGGGGCCCGATAATGACCACGGAATTGGTCAAAGCTCTTCTCCAAGACTTCCCGTGATCA
>CBFGQE010000008.1:0-18577 GCA_965650815.1 uncultured bacterium | reverse complement strand
TCGTCGTTGGTGGTTGGTTTCAAGCGGGTTGCGATTTCCGGCATTCCCCAAGAAACCGGGACAGGTCCGTCCCGAAAGGGGACGTTGGCATCGGCATTGCTAAACGGTCCGGTGTCAGGAGGTGTTCCAGGTCCCGGTGTCGGTGCGTTGCCCAAACGGCCTCCAAGGAAATCCAAAACCCAATGAAAGGAAGGAAAGCAACAGTATGCCAAACTATCGTGTATCCCTCGGCTTCGCCGAAATCTCCGACGTCGCGCTCGTGGAGTTCACCCGCACGGTCATCACGGGCCTGACCGGCAACGAGATGTTCCCCGTTCCTCCCATCGCGCTGACGGAAATGCAGCGGTTGCAGACGGAGTTCGAGGCGGCGTTGGCCCGGTCGGCCCTCGGGGGCAAGCAGGCCACGGCGGAGAAGAACCAGGTGCGGGCGACGGTGGTGGATGCGCTGCGCCGGACGGCGGCCTATGTGCAGATGCAGATGAACAATGAACTGTCCACGCTGCTCTCCAGCGGATTCGAGGCGGCCAGCGGGCGTTCGCCTTCCGAACCGTTGCCGGCTCCGGCCATTCTGCGGATCGAGAACACGGAGACGACGCGCCTGGCGCTGCGGGTGACGCCGGTGGCGAACGCCCGGGCCTACGAAGTGCGGAAGATGAACGGCACGGGCGGTTGGGTGCCGGCCAGCATCGGGACGAAATCGCGCCGCCTGGAGGTGGACGGTCTGGTGCCGGGATCGAAGTATCAGTTCCAGGTGCGGGCCATCGGCGGCAGCACGGGCACGGGCCCGTGGAGCAATCCGGTGGAGCACATGGCGACGTGACCGCGTCAGGCCTGCCTGCCCCGAACCCCTCACCCGCCCTTCGGGCACCCTCTCCCCGTCCGACGGGGAGAGGGCTGGGGTGAGGGGCTTTTTCTTGTTTTCCAATCTTCTTTTTTCGCCCTTCGGACACCCGTATGGCCGACGCATCAACAAAGTCGAGATCGGGCCGCAAAGGTAGGGCGAAGGCTCCCGCCAAGCCGCCTTGGGGCGAACTGCGTTGCCATCAAAGCCGCACTGGCGACTCCGAAATGTTCCACCTCCCCGGAGTCGCCAGTGTTGCATCTCTCTAGCGGGCGTCCTCCGGCGGATCGGCGGGAGCCTTCGCCCTATCTCAGCTTCCCAGAATCAGGTGGTGTGATGGGCCGGCACTTCGGCCACCCTCTCCCAATCAACCTCAACGAGGTGGTGTCCACCCTGCACCTGGCACGAAGCGCCCTCAATCCCCTCACCCGCCCTTCGGGCACCCTCTCCCCGTCCGACGGGGAGAGGGCTGGGGTGAGGGGCTGCTTCCTGTTTAACCCATCCTTTGCCGCACTTCGCCCTCGCGCAGAACCGCCAGCAGATCCACGGAATCCCGGGCGAGGCAGACCGTCACGTCGTCGCGCAGTTCGGCGGATTGCAGGAGCCTCCGTCCGTTCCGGGCCGAAGCCATCGCGGCGACGAGATCGTGCCGGTGGGCCAGGAAAACCTGCCGGGCGATCTGGGCGGAATCGGCCACGTCTTTCTCCGCAAACAGATCCCAGACCCGGTCCGCCAAAGCCCCGGCCGCCAAGGTGTCCTCGAACGACGCTTCCTCGTAGGTGCCGGAGCAGACGAGGAGCAACTGGTCGAAGTCCGCCGCCGACAGGCTGCGGAGATGCCGGTTGACGGCGGAGAGATTCAGGAACGACCCGACCAAAACCTCCCGCGCTCCGGCGCTGGCCCGCAAGGCCCGCGTGCCGTTGGTCGTGGTCATGATGACGGTGCGACCGGAAACGCGTTCGCGCGTGAATTCCCGGGGCGAATTGCCGAGATCAAAGGCGACTCCGCCGGTTAGGTCGGGCCCGATCTTCAGTCCGTGACGTTCCCCGGCCAGCAGCGCGTCGGGATTCGTCTCCTTCGCCACCAGGGCTTCGGGGATGTCGTTGACCGGCAGGATGGCTTCGGCGCCGTGGGCCAGGGCCGTGACCATGGTGGAGGTGGCGCGGAGGATGTCGAAGACGACGCAGACGGTGCGCGACAGGTCGCGCGAACGGAGCGCGGCGAACTCGGCGGGGCTGAAGAGGACTTCGAGGGACTTCATCGGCGCGGCATGGCACACCAGCGCGGCGGGCGAAGCCAAGCGCATTGTCCGGTCCGCGAACCGAAAATTCCGCTTTGCACGCGGTCCGCGTTTCCTAGTCTCCGCCCCGGCAATGAAGAACATCTTGGTCACCGGCGGCGCCGGATTCATCGGCTCCAACCTGACGCTCAAGCTGCAGGAGCTGCATCCGGAGGCGCGGATCATCGTGGTGGACGACTTCCGCTCCGGCGACTTCAAGAACCTGCGCGGTTTCAAGGGCGACTTCGTGACCGCCGACGCGTCCCGGCTGGACTGGCAGAAGCAGTTCAAGGATCTGGTCTTCGACGCGATCTTCCACGAGGCCTCGATCACCGACACGACCGAGCACAACCAGTTCCTCCAGGGCCACGACAACATCGAGGCCTTCCGCAAGCTGCTGGACTTCGCCGCGCCGAGCCAGACGCCGGTGGTCTATGCTTCCTCCGCCGCCACCTACGGCCAGTCCACCAGCGCGGAAGTGAACCGCGAGGACCAGCCCCCTGCCCCGGCCAACATCTACGCGTTCACCAAGGTCCAGCTCGACAACCTCGGCCGCCTCTACTCCCGGCAGAACCCGGGCTGGCGGATCGTCGGTCTGCGCTACTTCAACGTCTATGGCCCGCGCGAGCCGCACAAGAAGGCGGCCGCGAGCATGATCTACCAGCTCTACGTGCAGATGAAGGCGGGCAAGCGCCCCCGCGTCTTCCGCGCCGGCGAACACAAGCGCGACTTCGTCTATGTGAAGGATGTCGTGGCTTTGACGATCCGGGCCGCTTCGGCTCCGGCCAGCTCCATCTACAACTGCGGCTCCGGCGTCGCCTGCTCGTTCAACGAGGTCATCGCCGAGTTGAACAAGGCCCTGGGCACCGACCTGCAGCCCGACTACATCGACAATCCCTACGGCAGCTTCTACCAGGCGCACACCGAGGCGGACATGGCCAAGGCCAAGGCCGAGCTCGGCCATGTGCCCGCCTTCCCGCCGGGCAAGGGCATCCCCGACTACGTGTCGATCCTCGAAGGCAAGCAGCCGGCGTGACGCCTTCCTCCATTCTGTGAAACCGACCGATCTGCGCGGCATTCTCCGCTACATCCCGAGCTTCCGGGAAAAGACCTTCGTCATCGCCGTGGACGGCGCGGTCGTCACCGACGAGAACTTCGCGAACCTCCTCCGGGACATCGCCGTTCTCCGCTCGCTGAACATCCGCGTCGTGCTCGTCCACGGAGCCGCCCAGCAGATCCAGCAGCTCGGAGACGCGGAGAACGTCCGTCCCTCCGACCTCTCCGGCAGCGGCATCACCGACACGCAGACGCTCCGCCTCGCGCTCACCGCCGCCAACCGTCTCACCCACGAGATCCTCGAGGGCCTCGCCGCGAACGACCTGCGCGCCGCCTGCACCAACGCCGTCATCGCCCATCCGCTCGGCATCCTCCAGGGCGTGGACCACCAGATGACCGGCAAGGTCGAGCGCATCGACACCGGCCTGCTCCAGATCCTCCTCGAACACGGCGTCATTCCCGTCGCGCCGCCGCTCGGTCTCGACGGCGAGGGCAAGACCTTCCGCGTGAATTCCGACGCCGTGGCGCTGGAGATCGCCGAGGCGGTCAAGGCCACCAAGCTCATCTACATCACCACCGGCGACGGCCTCGTGTTCCAGAACAAGATGCTGCGGCAAGTGCCCGTCGCGCAGCTCGACGCGATGTTGGCCAAGAACAAGGCCGACTTCGCCCCCGACACGTTGACCAAGGCCCAGTGCGCCGCGCTCGCCTGCAAGAACGGCATCCAGCGCGTCCACGTCATCAACGGCCGGGTGGACGAGGGCCTGCTAACCGAGCTCTTCTCCAACGAGGGCGTCGGATCGATGATCTACGCCAACGAATACGAGCAGGTCCGCAAGGCGCTGAAGAAGGACGTCGGCGCCATCCTCAAGATCACCAAGGCGTCGGTCGATTCCGCCGAGCTGATGAAGCGGACGCGCGCGATGATCGAGCGGCAGATCGGCGACTACTACATCTACGAGATCGACAAGAACCCGGTCGCCTGCGTCGCGCTCCACCTCTACCCCGAGCAGAAGAAGGGCGAACTGGCCTGCCTCTTCGTCGCGCCCAGCCACGAGAACCAGGGCATCGGCCGCAAGCTGATCCAGTTCGTGGAGGCGCGCGCGAAGGAGCTGGAGCTGGAGACGCTCATCACCCTCTCCACCCAGGCGTTCACCTACTTCCAGACCAAGGGCGGATTCATCGAAGGCACGCCCGAGGACCTCCCGCCCGAACGCCGCGAAAAATACGCGTCGAGCGGCCGCAACTCGAAGGTGCTGGTGAAGCGGATGAAGACTCCGGCGGGTTGATCGCCGGGCCTGGGCGGCGTTTGCCGCGATCTTCCTCTCGGTCCCGGAAGATTCTTCTCCCCTAGCTCTTCCATCTCCCTAGACTCCGCGCGTCGGTCAGGTCTTGGGACACCGATGGATTGGCCTGTCATCTTGCGCAACACCGTGAAGCCCGCCCTTGGGGCGGTGCTGACGGTCCTGTGCGGCCTGCTGCTCTGGGGCACCTCGCTCGGCGACTGGTGGACGCACGCCAGCTACGACTACCTCTTCCGCTTCGGCTCCCGCCCCGTCACCAACGACGTCGTCCTCGTGATGATGGACAACGATTCGTTCGACGCCCTCGGCCAGGACCGTTCCATCCCGTGGGACCGGGGGCTGCACGCCCAGTTCCTGGAACGGCTCGCGGACGACGGCTGCGCGATGGTGGTCATCGACGCCTTTTTCCGCGCCTACAAGGGCACGGCACAGGACGCGGCCCTTGTCCGGGCGCTCCGCCGCCAGCGCGCGGCCGTGGTCATGGCGCATCATGCCGAGACGACGCACCCGGAAATGGAGGCGTCCTACGCCGTGGCTCCCGACGACGAGTTCCTGGAGGCTTCGCACATCCGCTGGGGCGTCGCCTGGCTGGAGCCGGACCTCGACGGGATCGTGCGCCATCACTGGCCGCTGCCTTCGCCCGGCCACTACCCGAGCCTGCCGGAAGCCGCCGTGAAGGCCGCCGGCGGACGCCTGAACGACATCCCGCAGGAGAAGTGGCTCCGCTACTACGGCCGCAACGGCTCCTGGACGCGGTTGGGCTACCGCTTCGCGCTCGCGCAGCCGGCCGGATTCTTCCGCGACAAGATCGTCTTCATCGGCACCCAGCCGGCCACGCCCCAGCCCAACCGGGAGACGGACGAGTTCCTCACGCCCTACACGCGCTGGACCGGCGAATCGGCCGGAGGCTGCGAGATCCTCCTGACCGGGTTCCTGAACCTGCAGAACGAGGAATGGCTCGTCCGCCCGCCCGCGATGGTGGAGGCCTCGCTGCTGGCCTTGGGCGGCGGGGCGCTGGCCGTGGCCCTCTGGTGGTGGCGCGGGAGGACGCGCGCCTTGGTCGCCTTGGCCGCCGTCGCGGGCGTTTCGTTGGGGGCGGTCCTGCTGACGCACTCGACGAACCACTGGTTCCCCTGGCTGGTCGTGGTCGGCGGGCAGCTCCCGTTGGCCCTGGCCTATGCCTACGCCGTGCCGCGCTTCCGCCCGGTGCTGGTCCCGGCTCCCGCCGCGAGCGCCCGGCCCGGATCGGAGGAAGCCGCCGCTGCGGGTCCATCCATCGATCTCCCGCCCCAGATCGCGGACTACGAGCTGGTGCATCCGCCCTTCGGCAAGGGAGCCTATGGCCGCGTGTGGCTGGCGAGGAACTCCGTCGGCCAATGGCAGGCGCTCAAGGTCGTCTATTCCGCCGGCTTCTCCGATCCCGGCCCGTATGACCGCGAGTTCCGGGGCGTCAGCCGCTACAAGCCCGTCTCGGACAAGAACCGGGGCCTGCTGCGCGTGGACTTCGTCAGCGCCAAGCGTCCCGACTACTTCTACTACGTCATGGAGCTGGGCGACTCCGCCACGCCCGACTGGGAGTCCAACCCGACCAAATATCGCCCGCTCGACCTGATGGCCGCCCGTGCCCAGGCCCCCGGCGGCAAGCTCCCCGTGCGCGAGTGCCTGCGCATCGGCCTCGCCCTGGCCGACGCCCTCCGGTTCCTCCACGAGATGGGCGTCACCCATCGCGACATCAAGCCGCAGAACATCATCTTCGTGAACGGCGAACCCAAGCTCGCCGACATCGGACTCGTCGCCGACATCCGCCCCGAGGACGAATCGATCACCTACATCGGCACGCTCGGCTACATGCCGCCGCCGCCGGAACGCCCGGGCACGCCCCAGGCGGACATCTACGCGCTCGGCATGGTGCTCTACGTGCTGGGCACCGGCAAACTGCCCGGCTTCTTCCCGGAGCTCTCCACCACCCTGGCCGAAGGCGCGGGCTTCATGGAGTTCGTCCCCCTCAATTCCGTCATCCTCACCGCCTGCCAGCCCGATCCCAAACAGCGCTACGCCACCGCCGCCGATCTGCACCGAGCCCTGGGCGAGGTGCTCAAAACCATAGACTCCTGGTCCGCCGAAGCGGAGACCAAGGAGGCCGCATCCTCGTCCGCCGGACGCCTCACGGACGCATCCCTTCCGCCCGGGCAATGACGTGCTCCTCCACCACGCGGCCGCCGATCAGATGCTCCTGGATGATGCGCTCCAGCACGGCGGGCGTGCAGCCGCGATACCAGACCGCGTCGGGATAGACCACCGCCACCGGTCCCTGGAGACAGACGCGGAGGCAATTCGCCTTCGTCCGGAAAACCTGCTGCGGCCCCGTGGCCAGCCCCAGTTCCTTGAGCCGTCGTTTGAGGAATTCCCACGACTCCAGCCCCGCCTCCATCGCGCAGCACTTCGCCTCCGTCTGGTCGGCGCAAAGGAAAATGTGCCGCCGATACGTGCCGAGACCGAGCGACTGCACGGCCGCCTGTAGTTCCGAATCCATGCCGCCGGAGACTGCCGGTCGCTCCCCGTCCTGTCACCTGCCCTTGGGCGGCTTGCCCGTGCCCAACTGCTTCAGCCACGCCTCGGCTTCGGCGGGTTTCGATTCGAAGGGATTGAGGAGCGAGAGCGGATTGCCGCCGTCGGCGCCGATGATTTCCCAGTCCAGGTAGTAGGACGCGGAGCGGCGCTGGAGCTCGCGCATCAGACCGGAACGGGCGGCGGCGCGGGAATCGGTTGGGGGCTCCAGCAACGCGGCGGCGATGTCGTCGGCCGACGGGTTCCATTCCGGCGGCGGTTGGGCGAGGGCCAAGCCCAAGCTGCGCGCCGGATCGGCGGCGTGGTATTCGAGGTCCTGCGACTTCAGCCACGGATCGTCCCAGGCCAGGCCCTCCTGCTGGCGGAAGCGTTCGAGCAGCCACCTCTTGGTGATCCAGTCCACGCGGCCGACCAGGTTCTCCGGGGCCTGCGCGAGCTGGAGCAAGGTGTCGCGCCAACGGGCCAGCAGGAAATCGGTCTCGGCGTCGCGGCCCTTGAATTCCGCCGTGGCCGCATCGCAGTAGAGCAGGAGCATCTCGACGGCGTCGATCTGTTGGCCGTTGGCCAGCTCCACGATCCACGGGCCTTCGATCTGGTGGGAGAGCTTGCGGAAGACGTGGACGGCATCGACGAGCACCAGCTTGGGCAGCCGGTCGATCTCCAGCAGGTCCAGCACGAGGGACGAGGTGCCGGTCTTCAAAAGCAGCGAGTCGGCCAGCACGTTGGCGTCGCCGTGGAGGAGATGGAGGCGGCGGTAGCGGCGGGCGTCGGCCAGCGGTTCGTCGCGCGTGTTGATGATGGCGCGGTTGAACTGCACCCACTCGAAGAGGTCGTTGTTGATGTAGTCCGCACGCTGGCTGATCTGGAAAAGGTTCTGCTCGGCCGGCCGCGTCAGATCGCCGCGCATCTCGGAGGCGTGGGTGGAACCGACCCTGCCCGCTCCGGCGTAGAGCACGCGCACCGTGAGGAAGGCGAGGAGCGAGAGGACGTTTTCCTCGGTCAACGGCGCGGAACGGCGCACCAGGTAGTTCTCATGGCAGCCGAAGGTCGCGCCGGAGTAGTGGTCGATGTTGTTCCGGATGAAGGCGACGTTCGGATCGAGCCCGAGCGCCTTCGTGGCCTGGACCAGCATCGCGTCTCCGGCCCGGTCGTAGCGCAGGAGATCGACGAGGGAGAGGCATTCCGGCGTGCAGTATTCCAGGTGGCCCATGTCCACGTAGGCGCGCCCGCCGTTGAAGAGGAAGCCGCCGTTGCCCGCCGGTTCGTCCCAGTCGCGCTGGTGGATGTCGATGAGGCCGTAGCGCTGCTGGGCGAAGATCCAGTCGCGCACACGGGTGACGACACCGGGCACTCCGGCCGGATCGTTGGCCAGACAACCGTATTCCGTTTCGAGGCCGACGATCCGGTTCATGGCTTCTTCTCCTAGAGTCCCAGGGCCGCGCGCGTCAGCGGTTCGTAGCGGGCCCGGCGCGACGATTTCCGCGCGAGCCACCCCACCTCGATCTCCCGGTCCTTCGCGTCTTCGCGCCAACCGGCCGCACGTTCCTCCGCCGCGGGCCCGTCCGCTCCGGGCGTCTTGCCGTGGCGCAGGCACCACCACGCTTCGAGCATCCGCGCCGCCGCGTCGGCGCGTGAACTCGCAGACGTGATCTGAGTTTCGAGGAACGCTGTCGCCTCTGCCTCGGCACCGGGCTGGCTGCTCGCCACCAGCACGCCGCCATGCCGGGAATGGAAAGTGCCGTCGTGACGGAGGCGAAAGAGAAGATCGCGCCCGGGCGCATCGCCGAGCTCCGCGAGGATCAGCTCGATCAGGAACGGAGCGGAGAAGATCTGCTCGAAGGCGGTCTTCAATTGCGGTCCCAAGCCGAAGCCGACCAAGCGGCGCAGGCTCACGTCTTCCGGCGCACGGGTGAAGGCTTCCAGGTGCGCCGCATCGATGGCCGCCTGGCGGATCTTCTCGATGTCGGCCGGATGGCCCAGACCGGCCAAGGCGTGGCGGTCGAAGAGCTCGAAGACCTTCGATTGTCCGCTGCCGACGCCGAGCAACAGGACGCCATCGTCCAGGCTGGCGGCGAAAACGGGCGAGCCGTCCTTCAACTGCTCGCGGACATAGTCGCGGCGGTTCGCGACGGCTTCGAGCCAACGATAGGGTTCCTCGGTCATGGCTGGAGAAGGGGAAACATCGAACATCCAACGCTCAACATGGAACGCCCAAGCGCCGAGGTTCGGGCGCGCCAACTTTGCCTCGTCCCTGGATGTCGGGAGTTGGGCGTAGCATGTTGGATGTTTCCGCCTCGTTTCATTGCAGCCATTCCTTCTGCCGCGCCTCGTCGATGGTCTCCACGCCGTCGGGCCGGAGGAGCTTGAGCGTGGCGTAGCTGTTCGCCGCCGGATTCACGCCGCCCGTGGCGGAGTCGAACTCCGATGCGGTCATCAGAAGCCGGAGAGCGAAGCGCACGGCCTCGCGCAGCTTCATCTCCGACGGACGCGGCTCTCCATGTCGTTCCTGGAAGCTGAGGATGCTGCGGATCGAGCCGGAACCAGAGCCGGACGCCGCATAGCCGACCGCCTGGAACTGTGCGCCGAGCGGATCGTAGAAGTAGATCTGCGGTTGTGCGGGCGAAACCGTCGTGTCCACCCCGGCGAAGAGCGGGGCGACGATGCCGACGCCTTGGAGCGTCATGGGAAGGTTATCGCGGAGCAGCCGGGCCAAGGCGCGGACCTTGGCCGGAAGGCTGAGCGGCTGGAGCTGGCTGCGGCGGTAATACTCGAAGGATGTCTGCATCACCCGCGCCATCTCGAAGGCCGTGGCCGGGACGCCCGCGATGGCGAGGAGCGACGTGGAGTCGATCTCCAGCACCTTGTCCACGCGGTCGGTGACGATCTGGTTGCCGGCGGTGGCGCGACGATCTCCGGCCATCAACACGCCCTCGGCGCAGTGGAAGGCGAAGACGGTCGTCGCCTGCGTGGGCACGAAGCCCTCGGTGCTGGCCACCGCGTCCGGGCGGAACGGCACCAGGCGGTTCCCGGCAAGTAGGGAGAGGAAATCCCCCGCGATGGGCTGGGTCATTGGCCGGTGCGTTGGCGGTAGCGTTTGGCCTGGTCGGGATCGACCTTCCTCATGCGTTTGAGCAGCTCGTCGGTGTTGGGCTTGTCCACCTTGGGAGCGGAAGGTCCATCGCCGCCTCCGCCGCCGGGGCCGGGAGTTGCGGGACGGGTTCGTTGGGCTTGGTCGGGCATGGCGTCTCGGGAGGGTTGAGAGGTTCCAACTGGGCGCAAGCTCGCAGAATTTTCCGGACGCGCAAGCACCCCAAAAAAAGCTCCATCATTGGGCCTTTTTCCTTTGGAAAGGCCACCCCGCAACCGTCCTCCTCGCCGGAGACCGGTCAACGTTTCGCCATCTTGCTGCGGGCGGCTTCGAGCACCTTGCGCTCGCGCTCGGTCAGGCTCTGGATGCCGTGGGCGGAGATCTTGTCGAGGATCGGATCGATCTCCTGGGCCATGAAGTCGGCCTCCTTTTCGGGAACGGCGGCCTTCGGCGGTGGCTTCACCACGGTCAGCCGCGGCGAGGACTTGGCCGCGGCCTTGGATGCCGCGCGCGGGCGACGCAGACGCGAGAACCATTCCTGCCAAGGCAACGGCACGAAATCCCGGTGCCATCCGGCCCGCACCCAGAGAATGCCCGAGAGCAGGCCGCCGAGATGCGCCGCATGGGCCGCGCCGCCGCCACGGTGCGAGGGCACCAGGGTGAAGAACGCCGCCACCGCCAACGAAATCCAGAGCAGGACGCCCGCCTTGATCGGCAGGATGCCATACATGCGGATTTCGCCGTCGGCTTCCAACCGGGCGAAGATGGCGAAAACGGTCAGGACACCGGCCGAGGCCCCCACCGTGTAGAAGCCGAAGTGCTGGGTGAAGGCGAGCTGCAGGATGCCCTGGAGGATTCCGCCCACCACGCCGCCGCCGAAATACGCGGTCAGATAGCGGGACACCCCGAGGACGTTCTCCACAAAGCGCCCGAAGAACCAAAGACCCAGGAGATTGCCGGCCAGGTGCCAGATGCCGCCGTGCAGAAACTGGAAGGTGAACAGCTGCCAGAGATGGCCCTTGCCGAAACAGTCCGCCGACAGGGCAAGCTTCGCCTGCCAACCGGTCTGCCCATACACGTCGTCGATGCTTTGCAGCACGAACACCACGACCAGCACGATCATCAGCTTGGCCGTGGCCGAAAGCGGCAGCCGGCCGCCGGATTCCCTCATGTATGCGCGATCTCCGATCATGAATGTGTTCCGAGAATAGTTCCGCCGGGAGCAATCGGCAATCCGCGCCTTGGCTTCAGCGCATTTCTCCGCCAAGCGTCCGCTTTCTCAACGGACCGCGACATCGTCGGCCTCCTTTTGGCGGGTCGGACCGGATTTTGGCCTGAGCCGGCTCTGCGCCAGGAGCAGCCCGGCGAACATCCCGCCGAGGTGCGCGTCGTGGGCCACCCCGCTCTTCAGGTCCAGCATCGAGAACACGCCCACCACCAGGAAAAGCACGAAGAGACGCTGGCCCGAGAACGGCAGCCCCCAGCGGGTGAACGGCAGACAGAGCCTGAACCGCTCGCTCCAGAACGCCCAGCAGAACGCCCCGACCATGCCATAGACCCCGGCCGACGCCCCCACCACCGCGATGCGCCCATACCAGCCGGGATAGATCCAACCGAGCAGGCAATGCGCGAGCCCGCCCATGACTCCGCAGAAGAGATAGATCCTCCAGACCGCCCGGCCGCCGTAGTGTTCCCCCACCGGTTGGCCGAAGAAGTAGAGCCCGAGACAGTTCATCGCCAGGTGCGTGGCGTTCACATGGAGGAACTGGTAGGTGACGAGCTGCCAGACCTGTCCGGCGAAAACCTCGCTGGGCAGCAGATGGAAGCGGTCCCAGAGATTGCCACCGCCCCGGCCAAAGAGGCGTTCGCCGAAGTAGATGGCCGCGTTGATCACGATCAACCACAGCCAGGCCCGCGAACGCGCGTCTCGGGGAGCGGTGGCGGCGGGTTGCTGTTCGAACATCGGCGGGAAAATGGAGCCGCTTCCCTTCCCGCTCAAACGGTTTTCCCGGAGAACCCGAGCGCGTAGCGTCCGGCCCGGCGCGACAGCTTCACCGGAGCGTCGAACGTTTCCGACAAACGGGCGGACGTCAGCGTCTCCTTCATCGCACCGGCCGCGACCACGCCCCCGTCGCGCAACAAAAGCGCGTGGGTGAAGGCCGGCATGATTTCCTCCACATGGTGCGTGACCAGCACCAGGCCGGGCCGAGCGCTCCCCTGCCCCAGCTCCTGCAACCAGTCGAGGAACCGTTCCCGCGACACGGGATCAAGCCCGGCGCAGGGTTCGTCGAGGATCAGCAGATCCGGCCGCGCCATCAGCGCCCGGGCGATCAAGACGCGCTGGCGTTCGCCTTGGGACAACACCGCCCACGGACGATCCGCCAGATAGTCGCAGCGAAGATCGGCCAAGAGCTGGCGCGCGATGCGAAGCTCCGTCGGCTTGGGCCGTCCCCAGAAATCGATCATGGCGTATTTGCCGCTGACCACGGTCTCCACCGCCGCTTCCTCGTCGGCCATGCGTTGGCGGATGGAGGAGCTGACCAGGCCGACGCGCTTGCGGAGTTCCCGCCAGTCGCTTTCTCCGTAGCGTTCGCCCAGCAGATTCATCTCCCCGGCAGTGGGCATGAGGTAGCCGGTGAGCGCCGAGAGCAGCGAGGTTTTGCCGGAACCGTTGGGGCCGAGGATCACCCAATGTTCGCCCAGGCGGACGGTCCAATCGATGCCCCGGAGAATGGCGGTGCGGCCGCGGCTCACGCGGAGGCCGGAGACTTGGAGCAAGGGCGGCGCCGGTTCTTGGACCAACTTCTTCATCACGCGAAACGGAAGGTGCCGGACTGCCATTCCTTCTCCAGCCGAGTGGCTTCGAGCGTGAGGCCCCATTTCTCGAACTGGTCGAGCACTTGGGGGAACTGGCTGATGAGGATGCCGGCCAGCACGAGGCGACCGCCGGGCTTGAGCCGATGGACGAGCTTGCGGCCGTCGCTCAGGAGCAGGTCGTAGATGAGGTTGGCGCAGATGATGTCGAACTTCGTCGCGCCCTTGGCCGGAAGTTTGGTCAGGTCCTTGCGGGTGGGTTTGACGCGGTCGGCCACCCCATTGACCTCGGCATTGGTCTTGGCCACGCGGACCGCTTCGGGGTCGAAGTCGAAGGCCTGGATCGGCGCGTAGCCGAGCAACGCGCCGCCGATGGCGAGAATGCCCGAGCCGCAGCCGACATCGAGCAGCGACTGTTTCTTGCCATCCGGAGAACGGAGCTTCACCAGCTGTTCCAGACAGAACGAAGTGGTCGCGTGGTGGCCGGTGCCGAAGCTCAGGCCGGGATCGAGCACGATGACCTTCTGGCCCTTCCTCGGCTTCTGCTTGATCCAGCTCGGTTTGATCAAGAGCGCGTCGTCGATCTCGATCGGCTGGAAGTGGCGCTTCCACGACTCGGCCCAGTCCTCCTTCTTCACCGTCTCCACCGTCACGGTGCCAGGTCCGGCATCAAGACCGCTCTCGCGGATCAAGGCGACGCTCGCGGCGAGCTGCTTCTTGAGCTGCGGCAGGCGGACCTTTTTGGGCTCCAGGAAGACGATGGCCCGGGTCTCCTTCGTCTCGAAGTCGGTATAGATCGAAGGCGCGACGCCGGTCAGCGCGTGGAGGCGTTCGACGAAGGCATCCTCGGCTTCGGGCGCGATGTGGACGGAGACCTTGAGCAATGAGCTGTTCATGAAATGGGCCGGCCGCTCGCGGCGGAATCCGGAGGGCGGATCAAACCCGGCGCGCGCAGGAAAGAGAAGCGGAGACTGGAACGGGCAACCTCCCTCCCCTGCTCTTCATCCTAATCTCAGTCTTAATCTCAATCCCTGAGGATCATGATTAAGAGGAAGAGTAAGATTAAGACTGAGATCAAGGACCCGCCCTCGGACACCCATCCATCCGGCATCCGGAATCAGGCATCGCCCCCTACCTCAGATCCCGCCACGGCGTGAAGTTCAGCAGCTTTACCTCGACCTTCGTCGCGCTGAAGGCCACCTCCGTCACGCTGGCGTATTCCACGTCGAAGGCGCCGAAGGTCTTCAGCGGCATCCGCAGCAGGAGCGCAAGGAGCATCCGCACCACGCCGCCGTGGCAGACGATGCAGGCGGACTTGCCGCGATGGTTCTCCAGGATTTCCCACAGGCACGGCTCCACCCGGCTCTGGAGCGTCTTGAGATTGTCGCCGCCCGGGAAGCCGGTCGTCTCCATCACGTCGAGCCAGGCGAAGGCGGACACCTGGAACTTCTCCAGCACCTCGGCCCAGCGGTGGCCGGTCCAATCGCCGAAATCCACCTCGCGCAGCCCCGGCATCACCACCGGCTCCAGCCAGCGGCCCTGCTGCACGGGCAGCATGGTCTTTTTGGCCCGCAGCATGGGGCTGACGTAGAGCCCGTCGAAGGTGTGGCGGGCGAGGAACGCGCCGAGATGGGACGCCTGTTCGACGCCGTGCGGCGACAGGTCCATGTCGATGCGGGAACCGCCGAAGACGCGGTGATACTTCTCTTCCACCTCGCCGTGGCGGCAGAGGAACAATCGGGTAGTGACGTCGGACATGGGTAAGCGTTCTGGAAATTGCTGAAACCGATTCGTAGGTAGATCAGACGGCGTTCACTCCAAACCCCATTTGGCCGAAGTCCGCCACCGTCGTTTGCATTTCGGGCAGGAGAGAATTCCGTCCGACTCCTTTCGGTCGTCGTTCCAACCTTGGGTCATTTCGCCGCCACACCCCGGACAGCGGGCGGATTCCGCCACGGCGATGGTGCAGAACAACAGGATCAGGCAAACGCCGAACACGATGCACCCGAGGGTCTGGACCCAGACGGAGTCGCGGGAAAATCCAACACCAAGGATCAAGAGGCCCAGCAGCATTCCGCCGAAACAGGATAGGAAATAGCGGGCCACCTTTCGATGATGCCCCGGAAGAACAGGGATCTGCGACGATTCGGAAGGTTGGTCGGTCTTCATCCTAGGCCAACGCGTCCTGCTGGAGATCGAGCAATTGCCGGATGCCTTCCTGGCCGACCTCCAACATGGACGCGAGCTGTTGCTGGGAGAAGGTGGATTCCTCGCCGCTGCCCTGCACCTCCACGAAGTCGCCGTTGGAGGTCATCACCAGGTTCATGTCCACCGCCGCGCCCGCGTCCTCCACGTAGCAGAGGTCCAACAATGGATGACCGCCGACGATGCCGACGCTAACCGCCGCGATGCCGTGGAGGATGGGGGATTCCCGGAGCTTGTCCTCGATGAGCAGCTTCCGCACGGCCAACGACAGGGCCACATGGGCGCCGGTGATCGCGGCGGTGCGGGTGCCACCGTCGGCCTGAAGGACGTCGCAGTCCACCCAGACCGTGCGCGGACCGAGCTTCTCCAAGTCGAGCGCCGCCCGCATCGAGCGGCCGATCAACCGCTGGATCTCCTGCGACCGGCCGTCGAGCTTGCCCTTCGAGATGTCGCGCGGCTTCCGCGTGAGGGTGGAATAGGGGAGCATGGAATACTCCGCCGTGATCCAGCCGCCCGCGACGCCCTGTTCCTTCATCCAGCGCGGCACGGTTTCCTCGATGGTCACGGCGCAGATCACGCGGGTGTTGCCCCACTCGATGAGGGTGGAACCGGCGGCGTTGGGCGCGATGTGGTTCGTGAACCGGATCGGGCGCAGTTCGCCGGGCTGGCGTCCATCCGCCCGGAGCGGCGTGCTGGTGGAAAGGGGCGATTCGGCCATTGCGCCCCAGAGCTAGCCACGCGCCCCGCCGCCCCGCAACTGCGGTTTGGCGGCGTTTGCTTCGGCATGGGAAGGCCGATGTCTTGCCGCCAAGAAATCCCGCCTCTACCGTCCGCCGCATGAATCTCGAAGACCACGCCGGCGACGTCTGCCGCAAGGGCCGCCTCTCCGCCAAAATCAGCCTAGAAGCCGCTGCTGAAGCCGGGGGAGTCACGCCCGACGTGCTCTCGTCCTTCGAGGCGAACGGAACATCGTCCGCCAAGATCGATCTCGCCGCCATCGCCCGCCTGTCCGGCATCGACGGCTCCAAGCTGACCCGTCTCGCCAGTGGTTGGCAGCCACCGGCCATTGATCTCGGCCGCTGGTCCCAGCTCCGCCAAATCACCACGGCGGGCGACGACATGACGACGAACTGCTACCTCGTCTGGGATGAAGCCACCCGCGAAGCCGCGTTGTTCGACACGGGGTTCGACGCCGCCCCGATCTTCGCCCTGATCGATCAGCACGGCCTCGATCTCAAGCACCTCTTCTTCACCCATTCCCACCATGACCACATGGCGGCGCTGGGCGACGTGCGGAAACGCTTTCCCAAAGTGAAGATCCATTCCGACATCCAGGGCGCGCCCGTGGATCAGCGGAACCGCCGCAACGACTGCATCCAGCTCGGCAGCCTGCGCATCACCAACCGCGAAACGCCCGGCCATTCCGAGGACGGCGTCACCTACGTCGTGGGCAACTGGCCGGAAGACGCCCCGCATGTGGCCATCGTTGGCGATGCAATTTTCTGCGCCTCCATCGGCCGGGGAAACCAGTCGTGGGATCTCGCCCGGCAAAAGGTGCGCGAGCAGATCCTCAGCCTGCCCGCCGACACCCTGCTCTGCCCCGGCCACGGCCCGGTCACGACCGTCGCGACGGAGAAGGAGATCAACCCGTTCTTCTGAGCCGGAGGTTTTTTCCGCTTCCCGCATCTCACGTCCGGTCCCACGCTCGCGGGCGCATCGGCAGTTTGAGAACCCAGTCATCCGCATGTCTTCCTATCAGGTCATCGCCCGGAAATACCGGCCGCAGCGTTTCGAGGACGTCATCGGCCAGGAGCACGTCACGCAGACGCTGGCCAACGCCATCGCGGCCAGCCGCATCGCGCACGCCTACCTCTTCTGCGGCCCGCGCGGCACGGGCAAGACGACGGTCGCCCGCATCTTCGCCAAGGCGCTGAACTGCTCGGGCGGGCCGAAGGTGAACTTCGACGATGCCGACCCCCGTGTGATCGAGATCACCGAGGGACGCTCGCTCGACGTGATGGAGATCGACGGTGCGTCGAACAACGGCGTGGAACAGGTCAGAGAACTGCGCGAGACCTGCAAATTCGCCCCCGCCTCCTCGAAGTTCAAAATCTACATCATCGACGAGGTCCACATGCTCTCCACGGCGGCGTTCAACGCGCTGCTGAAGACGCTGGAAGAGCCGCCGGCGCACGTGAAGTTCCTCTTCGCCACCACCGATCCGCAGAAGGTTCTCCCGACCATTCTCAGCCGCTGCCAGCGCTTCGACCTGCGCCGCATCCCCACGCCGCTCATCGCGAAGCACCTCTCCGAGATCGCCGGCAAGGAGGGCGTCACCATCGCGTCCGAAGCGCTCTACGCCGTGGCCCGCGCGGCCGAAGGCGGGATGCGCGACGCGGAATCAACCCTCGACCAGCTCATCAGCTTCTGCGGAAACGAAATCGCCGAGGCGGACGTGCTCTCGATGTTCGGCCTGACGGCGCAGAGCCAGATCCTCGCGGTCGTCCGAGCCGTGCTCGACGGCAACGCCGACGCCGCGCTCCGCGAGCTGAACCAACTCGCGCATCAGGGCAAGGATCTCGGCCGCCTGTTGACCGATCTGCTCGGCCTGTTCCGCAATCTGCTCATCTTCCAGGTGTCCAAGGGCGATTTGAGCCTGCTGGAAGTGTCCGACACGGAAGCCGCCGCGCTGAAGGAAAACGCGGGGTTGATCTCCTCCGACGGACTGACCCGCGTCTTGGAGATCCTCACCGACGCCGAAGGCCGTTTCCGCGACGCGGTCTCCAAGAAAATCCTGCTCGAAGTCACGCTCATCAAAGCCATCGAAGGCCGGACCGCCATTAGCTTGGACGCGGTGCTGAAGCAATTGAACGCGCTGCGCCAAGAAGCGCTGAGCGGCGCCCCTTCCCCGGGCCCAAGTCCCAATCTCAATCCCGCTCTTACTCTTAATCCTCCCGCCGCGCCTGTCGCTCCGCGCCCTGCCGCACCCATCGAACGCCCTGCTTCCCCGCCGGCACCGCTGATCAGCGTCGCACCCGCACCCGCTCCGGTGATCGCTGCGCCGACACCGCCGACGCCGGCCCCAGTTCCCCAGCCTCCAACCGCCCCGGCTCCGCTCGTCGCCACTACGGCAGACGAACTCTGGCCCAAGCTGCTCAACGCGCTGGGCGGCCCGAAGTTCGTCTTCCTGAAGACCTATTTGCAGAGCGCTTTCCCGGTGTCGCTCACCGGGAATCTCCTCACGGTCGGATTCCCCGCCGCCTTCGCGTCGAACCTGCCGATGGCTGACAACCCGACGAACCACAAGAATCTGGCGGGTGTCTTGCAAGAGCTGGGATTGCCCGGCGTGCAGGTGAAATTCGTGCAGGCCGAGCCGCCCGCCGGTTGGACCCCCGTCATGGCTCCGGTCCCGGAAGACGCTC